>JAJPIR010000050.1 GCA_021324675.1 Actinomycetota bacterium | reverse complement strand
CTACTCCACGAGCGACCTCACGTCGCTCCTAATCGTGCCGGATCTCGCCTTCCGGTGGTCAGCTCGTTGAGCGTGAGCTCCCACAGCGTGTGGTAAATCGTGGTTTGGGCCTCCTGAATCCGGTGCACGGAAGCCGAAGGAACCACGAACAGGTAGTCGATGCTGCCCAGCTCAGCCATCGCCCCTCCCTCATAGCCCGCCAGGCCGACGGTGAGCAGGCCACGCCTGCCCGCCTCTTCGAAGGCGCGCACGAGGTTGGTGGAGTTGCCCGAGGTGGACAGCCCGACGACGACGTCACCGCGCCGCCCGAACGCAGCGATCTGGCGGGCGAAGACAACATCAAATGAGACGTCGTTCGACAGCGCCGTCAAGACCGCGATATCACCGGTGAGCGCGAAGGCGGGCAAAGCCCGCCGTCCCGAACCCGGATGCAAAAACAGGCTAGCGAGATCAGCTGCGTCAGTGCAGCTTCCCCCGTTGCCAATGGCGAACAACCGGCCGCCGTTGGCGAACGATTCCGCCATTGCCGAAGCGCATGCGGCCAGCCGCTGGCTCTCGCGAGCCAGCACCTCTCGCCGCAGTGCCACAATCTCGTGCGCCTTTTCCACGGTGGAACGGCGCACCTCGGCCAATACCGTCTCCAGATTTCCTGCCCCGGAGCTGGCTTGACCGACGTCTTGAGGATGTGCGTACAAGAATGGGTACAGGGTCGCCAGGTCATCCGATCGAGACTCGTCGTCGGACAATGACCGGGCAGCGGGTTTGGTGTCGCCATGCCCGTTGGCTGCCGGCCTCATTCCGGACCCCCAACAAGCGCGATTGCTTCCTTGGCATGAACGAGGATCTCGTCTCCGACTTTCGCCGATACGAATGCGACACTCACTTCCTCGATAGTGGATCCGGTATCCACCAGTGCCAAGTCGTTGGGCAATAACTCGACAATGCGGACTGCGACAGCTTGATCCGAGCAGGTGATGCACACCTCGCCATGGCATTCGGGAACGGTCATGCGACGGCCCTCGGCTCAAGTAGGTCCGGGTGTTGGAAGAAGACGTGGACCAGCTCCCACAGCACGTGGTACGCCGTTACGTGAACCTCCTTGATCACGCGGGGATCGTCGGAGCGGGCTACCACGACGTGGTCGGCCGCCGGCAAGGACGCGATGCGCCCACCGTCGCCGCCGACGAGGGCGATCGTGAGCATGTCCAACTCGGCGGCCACCGCCAACCCGCGCAACACATTGCTGCAGTTACCGTCGGGGGAGATACCCAGTGCGATGTCACGCACTGATGCCAGATGGCGCAGTTGGTGAGCGAAGATTTCCTCGAAGCCCTCTTCGTCGGCGACGCCGGTCACCGTCGCGACATCCGCGGTCAGCGAGATAGCCGGCAACGCACGCTTGCCCATGATCACCGGGTGGACGAACTCCACGGCGACGTGCTGCGCATCGGTGCTGGCTGTGCCATTGCCGAAGACCACCAGGGTGCCCCCCCGATGGAAGCGCACAGCCATCGCATGGCAAGCAGCGGCGATCTTCGAAGCTTCATCAGCCAGGTGGTAAAGGGGTAGTACCCGCCGCTCGAACAATTCTGCGGCGGTGGCGGTCCCGGTTGATGCCCCGGACACGCCGCACACCTCCCGACCCTGGTTGGTCATGCATGCGAGTCACATCACCATAGGGGTGCTGTGATCCGGGGCACAAGGCCCCCCGTCCAGTTGGTTCATCTGGATTTCACCAGGCGGTCCCGGCAATCGGCCACGCCACTCGCCACCCCACCGACATGGCGACATATCGGGCTAATAGGCACTCGATAACCCCGGTGTGTCTCCATGCCGGGAGCGAAGTTGGCGCGTTGTTCGTTGGTGATGCGAAGGCCCGGGTACCGCGCCCAGCCACTACAGCATCGGGAGCCCTGCGATGCCGATCTTGCTGATCTTGCTCGCTGCGACCGTCGTCGAGCTGTCGGTGCTTGTCGCGGTGGGACGCGCGATCGGGATCCTGGCCACGATCGGGCTGCTGATCCTGTCCTCGCTGACCGGAGCGATCCTGCTGCGGCGGGAGGGCACGCGCACGCTGGCGGCCTTCGTCGAGGCGATCCGCTCGCGCAGACCCCCGCACCATGAATTACTCGAGGGCATGTTGATCGCGGCAGCGGGAGTGCTGATCGTGTTGCCGGGTTTCGTCTCTGACGCATTAGGCCTGCTGCTGCTCCTGCCACCCCTCCGGGCGCTGGTCCGCCGCCGGATACTGCGCTCGGCATCGCGGCGCGCTCCAGCACGATTCGGGCCGGGGGCTGTGGTCGAGGGCGAGGTCGTCGATGATCCAGCGCACCCGTCGCCACGCGGAGAGCTTCGCTGACTGCGATCCGTCCCAGTGCACCAGGACCAGCCATGCGACGCCGGTGCCCCGCGATAGCGCAATACTCCGGCATGGGCACCACGTTGCTGCTCGATGGGCGCATTCAGGGACTCGCCGCGGCTACCGCATTGGCCATCGTGGACGACACGGTGGTGTGGGCTGGTGCCGACAGCACTGGTCGGGAACGGTTCCGGGACGCGGATGAAGTGCTCCGGCTGCATGGGGCGCTGGTTACTCCGGCCTTCGTGGATGCACACGTGCATGCCACATCGACCGGGTTGCTCGCCGGCGGACTCGACCTCCGCGGCTGCATCAGCCTCGCTCAGTGCCTGGATCTAGTGGCTCAACGGTCTGTTCCGGGCACGGTGCTGTGGGGACACGGCTGGGACGAGGCAAGCTGGCCGGAGGGCCGGGCACCGAGCCGCGTGGAACTCGACCGGGCAGCAGGGCAGGCACCGGTGTATCTGTCCCGCATCGATGGGCACAGCGCCGCGGTGACCTCGGCATTGGTTGATCGCTCCCCGGCGGCCGTCGATGCCCCCGGTTGGGCAACCGAGGGGCCCTTGACACGGCAGGCACATCATCACGTTCGCCGCGCCGCCCGGGAGTCGATCACGCCCGGTCAGCGGCGGGCCGCTCAGCGCGCCTTCCTGGATCAGGCGGCTTGCCGCGGCATCGCGGTAGTGCATGAGTGCGCGGGGCCAGATATCTCCGGGACTGACGATCTTGCTGACCTGCTGGCAACCGACCACGGTGTCGAGGTCGTCGGGTACTGGGGCCAGGCCGTCAGCACTCCGCAGGAGGCTCGCGAGTTGCTCGCCGCGACCGGGGCGCATGGGCTAGCCGGTGACTTGTTCTGTGACGGATCGCTGGGTTCCCGGACTGCGTTGTTGCGCAGTCCCTATGCCGACGCGCCCACCACTCGGGGGGTGGGTTACCTGGACTCGCAGAAGATCGCCGAGCATGTCCGGTCCTGCACGGTGGCTGGTATCCAGGCGGGATTCCACGTGATCGGAGACGCGGCGGCGGACGCGGTGATGGCCGGGTTCGAGACCGCGCAGGCCGCTGTTGGTGGCCGCGCGCTGCGGCAGTGCCGGCATCGGCTGGAACATCTGGAGATGGTGGATACCCACCAGGTCCGGCAACTGGCAGCCTGGGGTGTAGTGGCCAGCGTGCAGCCGGCATTTGACGCAGCGTGGGGAGGTGCGTACGGCATGTACGCGCAGCGGCTAGGGGCGTCCCGCGCGGCGGCGATGAACCGCTTGGCGCTGCTCGAGAAGGCCGGAGTGATGATCGCATTCGGCTCGGATGCGCCAGTCACGCCAGTCGGCCCATGGGCCGCGGTCCGTGCCGCCGTCCGGCACCACAGTCCTGACTCGGCGATCGGCATCGGGGAGGCACTCGCTGCACATACCCGCGGTGGGTACCAAGCAGCTGCTGCGCGGGACTTGCGGGCGGGCACCCTGCTTCCGGGTGCTCCGGCGTCGTACGCGATCTGGGACGGCGCCGGAGTCACCGACGCCGGATTCTCAGGCCCAGACTTACCCAGCTGCCTGCGCACCGTGCATCGGGGACGAATCCTGTTCGAGCGGGTGGGTGCACTGGTGTGAGCTGGTATCGCCGGCTGCTGCGGGTGGGTACTGCGGTCGGTGCTGGCCTGTTGCTGTATGCGGCAGCGCCGCCGCGTGAGCTCTGGTGGCTTGCGCCAGGGGCCTTTGCGGTGTTGTGGGCGGTGCTGTACAGGCGGTCGGCCCGGGCGGGGTTTGGTTACGGCTTCGCCTTCGGGCTCGGCTTTTTCGTGCCCCTGCTGTCGTGGGCGGGTGAGTTCGTAGGTTCGCTGCCGTGGCTGGCACTCGCCACGGTAGAGGCGCTGGTACTGGGCCTCGGGGGTGCTGGCATCGCTGTGGTGTCCCGGCTGCCGGCCGCGCCGGTGTGGGCCGCATCGGTATGGGTGGCGGCTGAGGCACTGATCGCCCGAGCACCCTTCGGTGGCTTTCCATGGGGTCGGGTGGCGTTCGGGCAGCCAAGTGGGGTGTTCCTCCCGGTGGCAGCCATCGGAGGGGCACCATTGCTCAGCGCGGCCGTCGTGCTCACCGGGTTCGGTGCCGGGGAGTTGCTGCGCCGGACCGCACCACGCGGTGAATTGCCCACCTTCACCGGCCGGCACAGGACGCTCGTGGTACCCGCCTTGTGCGCCCTCTGTCCCGTGATTGCTGGGTTACTCGCGGGCCTGGCCGTGGCGACGACCGCCCGCGAGACCGCCGCGGACCGGCAGGTGGTTGTCGCGCTGATCCAGGGCAACGTGCCGCGTGCTGGGTTGGACTTCAACGCCCAGCGCCGCGCAGTGCTCGACAACCACGCGGCACGTACCATCCGGCTGGCAGCCGATGTCGCAGCGCGCCGCTACCCGCGGCCAGCGCTGGTGATCTGGCCGGAGAACTCCTCCGACATTGATCCATTGCGCAACCCGGATGCGCGGCAGGTGATCGATCAAGCAGCCCGCTCGATCGGCGCACCGATTCTGGTCGGTGCGGTGCTGCGTACCGATGACGGGCATGAGACCAATACAATGATCGTGTGGGATCCGCGGACTGGACCGGGGCAGCGGCACGATAAGCGCCGGGTGCAGCCCTTTGGAGAATACATACCCGCTCGTAGCTTCTTTCGGCTGTTCAGCCCATACGTCGATCGTGCCGGTGACTTCATACCAGGTCACGGAGACGGTGAAGTGGACATCGGGGGAGTCCGCGTCGGCATTGCGACTTGCTACGAGGTGATCTTCGACGATCTCGTGCGCCAAAGCGTCCGCTCTGGGGCGCAGGTGCTGGCCGTGCCGACCAACAATGCAACCTTCGGCTTCACCGAGATGACCTACCAGCAGCAGGCGATCTCACGAGTTCGCGCAGTGGAGCACGGTCGCACCGTGCTCGTGGCGGCAACCAGTGGAGTCAGCGCGGTGATCGCCCCAGACGGTAGCGTCGAGCAGGAAACCGACTTGTTCACCCCAGCTGCGCTGGTGGCGCGGGTCCCACTGCGCTCGGGGACTACGCTCGCCACCCGGCTCGGTCCGGCACCGGAGTGGGCATTGGCGACGCTGGGCGTAGCAGGGGTGGCGGCTGCGCAGGTGATGCACGGCAGACCTGGGTCACGGAGTCGGCGAGGCGCGCCGGCGAGGGAGGACGTTGATGACGGATCAGCGTGGCGGGCACGTCGCAAGGGTGGGCCGAACCGTGGTGGTGATCCCGACATACAACGAACGGGCGAGCCTGCCAGCGGTCCTGAGGCGGCTACACGACGCGGTACCTGATGCCCACACGTTGATCGTCGACGACAACAGTCCCGACGGCACCGGCGTGCTGGCTGACGAGCTCGCTGCCGCGGACAGCCGGCTGCACGTTCTGCACCGCGCCACCAAGGCCGGGCTCGGTGCTGCCTATGTGGCCGGATTCCGGTGGGCGTTGGACCGCGGATATGACGTCGTGGTGGAGATGGACGCGGACGGATCGCATGCTCCGGAAGATCTTCCCCGGCTGCTCGACGCGCTGGCCAGCGATCACGACGCTGCTCCGGGTGCTGATGTCGTACTGGGTTCCCGGTATGTTCCGGGTGGGCGAGTAGTGAACTGGGCCCCGTACCGCCAGTGGCTGTCCCGCGGGGGGAACTACTACTCCCGAACAGCGTTGGGAGTGGGTATTACCGACCTCACCGGTGGGTTTCGCGCCTACCGGCGGCACGTGCTGGACACCATCGATCTCGCTACCGTTGCATCACAGGGGTACTGCTTTCAGGTTGACCTAGCGTGGCGCTCGGTCCGTAGCGGCTTTACCGTGATCGAGGTGCCCATCGTCTTCACCGAGCGGGAGCAAGGTCAATCCAAGATGACCAGCTCCATCATCCTGGAAGCACTGTGGCGGGTGACGGCTTGGGGTATAAAAAGTCGCGTGGCGCGCTTGCGCCGTCGATCTCATGCCGACTCCCCAAGTGCCGCCACGCAACCCAGCCAGTCGTAGGTGTGCCAGCCCCCTCAGGCAGAGCGAGACCGGCGGCCGCGCAGTTCAGTCAGCCGCTCGTCGAGCAGTTGTTCCAGCTCCGGGATGCTACGGCGCTCCAGCAGCATGTCCCAGTGAGTACGCGGCGGCTTGACCTTCTTCGGCTGCGGCTCATCACCATCAAAGAGCCTTGATTCGTTACCATGCAGCCGGCACTCCCACATCATCGGGGGTTCAGCGTCGTCGGCGAACGACACGGTGAACTCGTGGCCCTTGGGGCACGCGTAGACCACCGGCCGGCGAGGAGCAAGATCATGGTCGCGGTCGGTCTCGTAACTGACTGTTCCGAGCCTGCTGCCACGAAGGACGCGGTCGGCCACGGCATCTCCTCTCTTCCGGCCGGCAACCGTGTAGTCGCCGGACCCAGCGCACTTTCGTGTAACGTCGACCTCAGGCCCCGACATTCCCGGATATGGACAGGCGTCCAGACCCGGTGATGCGGTCACCGTGGAGTAACCGATGCCGTGGCCCTGCAGGTAGGTGTCGGACCAGCATCGCCCACACAGGGTGAATCGACGCGCGAATGTGACCCGTTACCTCACCAGAAGTGCACAACGTCACTCATTCGGGGGATGTGGCGTGCAGGAGAACGGACCAGCTTCTAGACGACTGCCGGGTCGGGGTTGCCCACCGCGCGGATCGCACGGCGAACCGGCAAGAGGGAAAGCAGCCCTAAACCGACGACGAAGAACCCCACCAGGGACAGGATCGCGGGCCGGAACGATCCGGTGGCAGCTCCGATTAGGCCGAACAAGAGCGGCCCCACCGTAGAGGTGGCCTGTTCGCCGATCTCGTACACAGAAAAGTACTCGGCTTCCTTACCCGCAGGCACCAACTGGCTAAACAGCGAACGCGACAGGGCGTTGGTCCCACCCAACACCAACCCAATACCGACTGCGACAAGGAGGAACTGAAGTTGATCACCTGCTCGAATAAAGTACGCCGCAACGATCACCCCCACCCACACCAGCAAGCTACCCATGATCGTGCGTTTGGCGCCGAACCGGCGGGCCACCCAACCATGGGCCAGCGCCCCGGCGAAAGCCACGAACTGCACCATCAGGATCGTGCCGATCAACGTGCCGCGCGCCAATCCCAACTCCAGATCGCCGTATTGGCCCGCGATGCTGGCCACCGTGGAGATCCCCTCGGTGTAGATCAGGTAGGCGACCAGGAAGAGTAGCGTCAACGGATACGCCCGAGCGTTGCGCAGCGTGCCGGCGAGTTGACGGAAGCCTGCGGTCAGCAGACGCAGGCCCCGCTCACCACCTTGTGGAGGCTGGTAGCTGCGCATCCGCGCCAAGGGGATCAAGCTGAAAGCAGCCCACCATGCTCCGGCGGTGACAAAGCAGATCCGTACCGCCGCTGATTCGGACAATCCCAACGCGTCACGTCCCACGTAGGTGGCCAGATTGAAAGCCAGTGCCAGGCCGCCGCCGAGGTAGCCCCAGGCCCATCCGCGTGCGGACAACCGGTCACGTTCATCGGGCGTGGCGATCTCCGGAAGTACCGAGTAGTAGATGACTAGTGACGCGTAGTAGCCGGTAGTCGCGACGATGAACAGCAAGACGCCGAGCCGCCAATTGGTTCCGGTTACCAGAGCTAGCAGCGCCGTTGCGGCCGCGCCGGTGAAGGCGAAAAGCCCGAGCATCCGGCGCTTATGTTGAGTGCGGTCCGCGATGGCGCCGGTCAACGGCAACACCACCACCTGGAGCAGTGTTGAGCCCGCCAGCAGGTAGTCGAACAATGAGCCGGCCGGAATCACCAATCCGAACAGGGAAATGTCGCACTTGATCAAGGCATTGCGGGTGAAGCAGCTTTGACCGGTAGCCAGTGCGTCGTTTCTGGCGACGGTGGTGAGATACATCGACCCGAACACGGTGACAATCGAGGTCGGGAACACCGAATTGGCCCAGTCGTACCAGCACCAGGCGCGCTGGTCGCGGCGGCGGTTCGGATCATCCGGCATCTGAGGCAGGCCCGACATGCGCTGTGACGCTGGTTCGCTCACCGGGGCCGTCCTCCGGGCCAGAGCAACCGGTTGCGCAGGACGTCTCGCAGCACGTCAGGTCGATCGGTCACCAGCCCGTCAACGCCCAGATCGAGCAGGGCGTGCATCTCAGTGGCCCGGTTCACCGTCCAGACGTGCACTTCCCAGCCACGGCGGTGGGCGTATTGAAGCAAGGCACGGTCCATCACCGGGATCCCGCACCAGCGGACCGGCAGTTGCGCCAGCTCGCCGATGATCGGCGCGGTGATGGGCGGCACCGGGCATAGCGACCTGAGCCGCAGTGCCGCCACCGATGCGGACGCCATCGAGGTCAGCAACCGGCTGCCAGCGGCTTTGCGTAACCACCGCAACCGCCATTCGGAAAAGGAGGCCAGGCACACCCGATGCCATGCGCTGGTACGGCGCAACAGATCGAATACCGGTCCGACGGCGGAGTCTGCCTTGACGTCGATGTTGAGCCGCGCGTCCGGAAGTTCCTCGAGCAGATCAGCCAGCCGGCAGACCGGCTCGCGGCCGTTCACCCGAGCCTTGCGCACCGTCCGCCAGTCCAGCCGCCTGATCTCACCGGAGCGGTCGGTGGTCCGGTCCAGGGTCGGGTCATGCATGACGACGACTACGCCATCCCGGGTGGCGTGGACATCAGTCTCCAGGTAGTGGTACCCTTCCGCGACCGCGCGGCGGAAAGCTGCCAGCGAGTTCTCCATGCCCGCCAACTCACCGACGTGCCAGCCCCGATGCGCGAATGCGCGGGGGAAGGGTCCGTCCAGGAACGGGTGCCGGACCGGAATCACAGCCCACATTCTGCCCCGGACCCTGCATCAAAGACCCTGGACCGGGCAGCGAGGCCCGGGCGATAGGTGGAAGCTGGCCGGATGGGGACCGGCAAACCTCGGTGACGCGGATGTCGGCTGCTGGATAGGCTGGCTGTGGCGGCGTTGATCAGAGTGACGACCTTGGAGCCGCCTGGTTGGTCACCAGCATCAGACCATCAACGAGGCCGGCCGGTGGGGTCGGTGACGGTGTGGTGGCACCGCGAGCTCCCGATCTCCCACGCCTCCCGGGACAGCAAACCGAGGAGGTGGGAGAATGCCACGAATACTCAACACCGCGCTGACCGGCAAGGTCGGCCGACGCGCAACCGTTCAGGGATGGGTCCACCGAGCTCGGCTTATCACCGACCATCGCGACGTGCTCGCCGGGATGGTCGCCGAAATCCGGGCCAGCGCGAGCGCCGAAGTGGAGCTCGCGGTGCGCATCTGCCCGACGTACCCGAGGAGGTTCCGATCGCGCCGCACGGCGGTTTCGCCATCGGACTGGAACGCTGGACCGCGCGCCTGGTCGAGGCCGACAACATCCGGCGCACAACACTAGTCCCGCGCGATCTACATCGACTCAACCCGTAGACGGTGCGCGACTGGTGCATCGTCGAGCACGGTCAGTCCTCTGCTGTCCTTAGCGGGCAAGAAGGACCAGACTAGGGGAGTGGGTGTGACGTATCGGGGTGCCAAGCTGGCGGTGCTGGCGGCGGAGTTGAGTGCCGTGGTGGGGCCGGATGGTGTGATTGCTGACCGCCAGCGGTTGCGCACGTACGAATGCGACGGGTTGGCGCAGTATCGGGTGGTGCCTGGGCTGGTGGTGTTGCCGGAGTCGGCTGAGCAGGTCGTGGCGGTGGTCCGTGCGTGCGCCGCGCTGGGGGTGGCGTTTGTGGCCCGGGGTTCGGGTACTGGTCTGTCCGGTGGTGCGTTGCCGCACGCTGAGGGGGTTTTGATCGTCACGTCGCGGATGCGCCGGATCCTGGAAGTCGATCCGGCTAATGAGCGGGCGATTGTGGAACCCGGTGTGATCAATCTTGATGTCACCAAAGCTGCCGAGCCATACGGGTGGTATTTCGCGCCCGATCCGTCTAGCCAGCAGGTCTGCTCGGTGGGCGGCAATGTGGCCGAGAACTCTGGGGGCGCGCATTGCTTGAAGTACGGGTTCACCACGCACCACGTGCTGGGCGTGGAGGTGGTCACGCCGGAAGGTGAGCTGGTCTGGCTGGGTGGCACCACCCGCGATGTAGCTGGCTACGACCTGCTGGGCGCGTTTATCGGTAGCGAGGGCACGCTGGGGATCGCCACCAAGATCGTGGTACGGCTGATGCGGACTCCGGAATCGGTGCGGTGCCTGCTGGCCGCATTTCCCGGGGTCGACGAAGCAGGTGCCGCGGTGTCGGCGATCATCGCCGATGGTGTGACCCCGGCAGCGATCGAGATGATGGACGCGTTGGCGATCGAGGCGGCTGAAGCTGCGGTGGCCTGCGGTTACCCTGAGGGTGCTGGGGCGGTGTTGATCGTGGAATTGGACGGCCCGGCCGCGGAAGTGGAGCACACCTTTGCTGCGGTGCGCCAGCACTGCACCGCCGCTGGCGCGTTTGAGATCCGGGTGGCCCGGGACGCCGACGAGCGCGCACGGTTTTGGAAGGGGCGCAAATCTGCATTCGCCGCAGTGGGTCGGATCAGCCCGGATTACATCGTCCAGGATGGGGTGATCCCGAGAACTGTCCTGCCTGACGTGCTGCGCCGGATCACCGAGCTGTCTGCGGGTACCGGGGTGCGAGTGGCCAATGTGTTTCACGCCGGTGATGGAAACCTGCACCCATTGGTGCTGTTCGACGAGGCTAAGCCGGGCGAAGCGCAGGCCGCAGAGCAGCTGTCAGGCGCGATTTTGGATCTTTGTATCTCCTACGGCGGCTCGATAACCGGTGAGCATGGCGTCGGGATCGATAAGGCATGCCACATGCCGCGGATGTTTACCACCGATGATTTGGACGTGATGCAGCGGCTGCGTCGGGCGTTTGATCCGGCTGGGATATGCAATCCCGGCAAGGTGTTTCCCACTCCGCGGCTGTGCGGTGAGGTGCCGGGCAAGCGCAAAGGGGTGCACCCGCTGCAGGCCGCGGGACTGGCAGAGCAGTTTTGATGGCGACGTCCACTCTTGGTGGGTTGCGCCTGGCCTGCGCTGATGTGGCTGAGGCGACGGCATCTGACACGGTGGATGGGGTGGCTGCTCGCTGGGTGGCCTGGCCACGCAGTACCGAGGAGGTCTCGGCGGTGCTGCGCGCGGCGGCGGGTCTGGGGCTGCGGGTTGTTGCCCGGGGGACTGGCACCCGGCTGGCCTGGGGTCTGCCACCGAAGGGCCTGGATTTGATCGTCGATCTCAGCCGGATGGATGCCGTGCTGGCGCATACCGCCGGTGACCTGGTGGTGAGCGTGCAGGCGGGCGTGCGGATGGTGGATGTGCAGGATGCGTTGGCGGCGCACCGGCAGCGGCTGGCGCTCGACGGCGCTGACACGCTCGGTGGCACCGTCGGTGGAACCATCGCCACCGCGGCGTCGGGCCCGTTGCGTTACCGTTACGGCTCGGTGCGTGATTTGCTGATCGGGATCACCGTGGTGCTCGCCGATGGCACCATCGCGCATGCCGGGGGCACGGTGGTGAAAAACGTCGCGGGCTATGACCTGTGCAAGATCTATGCCGGCTCGCTGGGCACCCTGGGTGTGATCACCGAGGCGGTGTGGCGGCTGCACCCGCTGCCCGAAAGCCGCCGGTGGATCACCGCCACAACACCGGATCCGTCTGGTGCCGCAGTGGCGATCGCCGCGGTCCGGGCATCGCAGCACGACCCAACCGCCCTGGAAATACAGCGAGCCGCGCCGGGTGATGCGGTGACAGTCGGCGTTGCCGTCGAGGGCGTCACCGGTGGTATCGATGCTCGCGCGCAGGCCGTGGCCGACCTGCTCGGCGCTGCGGCTGGGGTGGCGGTCGCCGTGGCCGAGCACCCGCCGGGCTGGTGGGGTCAGCCACTGCCTGCGCCGCAAGCCACGGTGACCTGCGAACCGACCGGGTTGGCTGATCTGCTCACCAACGGTCCGGGATCGCTGTGCGGCAGCGCCGGAGCCGGGGTACTGGCCTGCGGTCTGCACGATGATGACCGGTTGGGCACCGACCTGGCTCGGTTACGGGACATCGCGCAGCGCCATGGCGGCAATGCGGTGTTGCGCAGCGCGGCGCCGCATCGCAAGGCGGGTTTGGATGTCTGGGGACCGGTGCGGGCGTTGACGTTGATGCGTCGACTCAAAGACCAATTCGATCCCGATCACCGGCTGGCGCCAGGCCGGTTCGTAGGAGGAATCTGACGTGACCGCAGGCGCTTTTGACGATCATCATCCACCCGCCGCTGAGCTGATCAAAGACTGTGTGCACTGCGGGTTTTGCCTGCCGTCGTGTCCGACTTACCTGCTGTGGGGCGAGGAGATGGACTCTCCTCGCGGTCGTATCCAGCTGATGAAGGCTGGCCTGGAGGGCGAGCCACTGTCCGAATCGATGGTGGGGCATTTCGACGCGTGCCTGGGATGCATGGCGTGCGTTCCGGCCTGCCCCTCCGGAGTGCAGTACGGCACGCTGATCGCCGACACCCGGGCTCAGGTGGAACGCCGCTACGAGCGGTCCCTGTCCCAGCGGCTACTCCGCGGGGCGATCTTCTGGCTATTCCCTTACCCGAGGCGGTTGCGGGCATTGCGTGGACCATTGGCCTTGTACCAGCGCAGCGGGCTGAGCCGATGGTTGCGGCGCACCAAGCTGCTGGATCGGCTGCCTGCCACGCTGCAGGTGATGGAGTCGCTGATCCCGACGCTGACCCGCCGCCAGCAGTTGCCGCAATGGGTGCCAGCCCAGCGACAGCGGCGTGCGGTGGTCGGAATGCTCACCGGCTGCGTGCAAGATGCGCTGTTTCCTGACGTCAACGCGGCCACCGCGCGGGTTCTGGCGGCCGAGGGCTGTGCCGTCGTCATCCCGCGCGGGCAAGGCTGCTGTGGGGCGTTGTCGCAACACAGCGGACGTGAGGATGAAGCGATTACCTTTGCCCGGGCGCTGATTGATTGCTTCGACGCCGCCGGAGTGGACTACATCGTGGTCAACGCCGCAGGCTGCGGTTCCGCAATGAAGGAATACGCCCATCTGCTGCGTGACGATAGCCACTACGCGCCACGCGCCCGGGCTTTCGTCGAGCGCACCCGGGACATCTCCGAGCTGCTCGCCGAGCTCGGCCCCATAGCACCGCGCCACCCGCTCAACATCACCATTGCCTACCACGACGCCTGCCACCTAGCCCACGCCCAACAAATCCGGTCCCAACCCCGCCAACTGCTCCACGCCATCCCCGGACTTACCCTCACCGAGATTCCCGAAGCCCACCTATGCTGCGGCTCGGCTGGCATCTACAACCTGCTGCACCCAAAGCCGGCCACCGAGTTAGGCGACCGAAAAGCCCGCAACCTGCTCACCACCGGAGCCTCGGTACTGGTCACCGGAAACCCCGGCTGCTCAATGCAAATCGCCGCAAGCGCCCGACGACTCGGTCACCCACTGACAGTCACGCACCTCGCCAGCGTGCTGGACGCCTCGATCCGGGGAGTACCGCTGTGCGATCCCAGCAGCGCTCCAACAACACCAGCACATCAAAATCGGTAGGCGGCCAGCCGGCTCCGGTAGGTTCACGAACGCTTTTCCAACTTTCTTTGTGGCGCGTTCACAACGTAGTCGACAACTGTTGCGGCTCGACGCGCCGGGTCGATGGTGCAGCTGGTCGACGGTGGCAGGGTCGAATCTTCGCGGTGACGGCCCGCGCAGGCCGAGTGGCACCTTCGCGATGGCTCTTCGCTGGGCCAGACTGCCTCAGGTGGAAACCGATGAGCCGTTGGAGACCGGATATGGAACCGCAACCCCGCGGGGCGACAACTTGTGCAACGACTACCAACAAGGGCTTGCGGATGCCTATGGTGCGCTGGCCACAGCTCGCGGTAACCGTATGCGCGACGATCGCGAGCTGATGCTGTGTGATGCCGGCTCGTCGTCGCTGTTTTGCAACGTCGCTGTCATGCGTCGGCCGCTGTCTGAGGACGAGTGGCGCATCGCCGTCGCGCGCATGCGATCGTTTTACCGCGAACAGCAGGGGGGTGACTTCCTGGTGTTTTCGGCGTGGCCGACGCCCGATCTCGTCGGCCAGAACTTTGGGCGTATCGGGCACCCGCCGCTGATGCTGCGGTTGCCCGCTCCGCTGAGCATCGAGCGGATCGACGGATTCACCATCCGACCGGTGCTTGACGCCCGGGACGCCCAAGACTGGGAGCACGTGCTCGTCAACGGTTTTCCCGTGCCCGAGTTGCAGCCGCAACGCCCTGGGTGCGTCCTTCCCGGCAGCGCCCTGACGGCTCCGGGATGGAGGCATTGGGTGGGCTACCTCAACGGCGAACCGGTGGGCACTGCCTCGGTCTATGTCGGGGATCACCACCTGGACGTGGAATACGTCTCCACGATGCAGGCCGCCCGCGGCCGGGGGATCGGTCGGGCGCTGACCGCCACTGCCACCTCGGCCGACCCCGGCTTGCCAGCCATGCTCATTGCCAGTGATCTAGGCCGGCCCGTCTATGAACGCCTGGGCTATCGGGCCATCCTGCGCTATACACTTTGGGCTGGCCATCGCTAATTGCCACCGCATTGTCTAGTCGCGGCCGCTACTCGGAAAGCCCGATGGCAAGCTCACGTAAGATCTCCTCAGCCGCCTGCATGATCTCGGTTTCGCTGGTGGCGCCGCACTTTTGGGCCAGCATGTACAGCAAGAACATGCTGAGATTGAGCTGAGCCGCCACCGCGATGGTCGCCGTTTCTGGCTGATTGGGATCACACATCATCTGCGCGATGTGCGCAGCGGCCGCCTCCCGCTCTGGCTTTAGCCATAACTGCAAAACTTCGACGGCCGCCTTGGTCGCTTGCGTCGGCGTTAGCATGCCGGCAGGGTAAGGAGTCGGTCATTGCGTCGTTGTGCTTAGCCGGTGCACCGCGAATGAATACCTAGTGACTCGCAGCTTTCCAACCGGTCTTCACCACGCGGCCGCGGCCGGCCGATCACCAGGCTAGCTCAGACAGCGGCAACTGGGGTTAAACCATGGAAGAGACTCAATCACGACACCACTGAGCGCCGCAGCTCAAGTCGGTACCCGTATTCTCAGGACAGTCCTCGGAATACAGCCCAGACCGGCTGGCGGGTGCGCCGACGTCGCCGCACTAATCGTCCGCCGTTCTTTCCAAAGGTGCTGGCCGCACTCGCCACGATCTTGGCTGCGTTCGCAGACACCCCTGGGGACCACAGGCCCTGCATCGAGTTTGGCACGTACAGGCTGACATGAGACCGTGCGCTGGCCCGCCAAGCCAAGGCAGGTCGTGCTGCGCAGGGCCGGCCGCGCGTTTCAGAACTTCACGGTCACGGTGGTGGACGTTGAGGCCAGGAATCTGGCCGGGTTACTAGGGATAAACACTGCACTGAGCGGATGCGTCCCTGGGCTGAGCGCGCTCGTGGCTCCGAGGGCGACGCCCGCGACCACCGGGACTGGGCGCCGAGATTGGCAGAGCCGTCTCTGAGCTGGACGGTTCCGGTGGGGTTTGCCGGCACCACTTGCGCGGTGCGGATCACTATTCCGCCTAGTCCCAGGGGCAAAGGCACCTGGACCACACTCAGCGCAGTAGTGGTGGCTGTCGCCCCAGGTGCCGGCGTTGGTGTGGGCGTCGATGATCGGCTTGGGGTGGGGGTTGGTTCCGCGTTGACTACGTAGGTCAGCACTTGAGGTGGATCCGGCGAAGGCCACGGAATCGGTGGGAGTGAAGGTCGCGGTCAGGCTGTGGCAGCCCGGGTCCAAGATGGTTGTAGTAGAGAGCGCCGCTGCCGTCACCAATGCGAGCCACGACCAGGTCTCCCGGGGCGAACGCAGCCGCGAGAGCAGAACCCGCGCCGAGCAACGCCAATCGTGACAGCGTCACCGAGGTCACCAGAACACTGATAAGCAATCGGCAGAAACGCGCGCGCATTCGATCTCCAGCCGTCGGGCAGATAGCACCGGGAACGTTAGATTCGGTATGGCCACCGCAGAGGCCGTTCAACCAACGTTCGTTCAGCCAGCGGCCGTCCCCGGCACCGACAGGCAGCCACCTGTGCACCGAGGCCAAGCCACGACCGCGGCAGTGAGGTAAGATTCAGCGCGAGGGCCGGCCGGTTAGACAATCGATCGACTGCCCCAAATTACGACGCTCGCTATGTGGTAGAAGCGATATCCCGGGATTGTCTATAGCGGTTGTAAACGCTGGAGTGTTGCCGCTAGCCATCAAATTAACCACGAGTCTTCGCACGGTGCTCGTTTTGCCACTGCGCGATCACGCTGGCGTGAACATAGAAATGGCATATAGTATGGCCCTCAATTACTTCCCGGTGCACATAATGACGTACCCGTAGATGCATCGTTTCCCCGCAGGGCGACCACGATATCCATTCGCCTTGTGACGGACTCAACGGCTTACCATCGTCGCTACGGTAGATCGGGTGGCGGGCACCAAGACGGGTGACTGTCTGACCCGCGAGCGGGCCACCAACATAGGTCGCAGCCGCAGAGTTATAACCACTCGCCAGATCGGTCATGACGGAAGCTCCTCAGGGGCGATGTAAAATACATCCGAACTTGCGTGACAAAGTGAACACGCGGCCCGCTTTTCCAACCCAGGGTCTAAGATGACGACGCGGCGCCAGCGGGGATACGGAACCGAGCCGCCACTCGGATCACGCGATCTGGAGCGCCGCGGACACGGCACTCCCGGAACCTCCCGTTCTCAAAGTGAGATAGCGAAAGAGACGCCGAGATGATGACAATGTAGTCATCGGCCCGCCGCATTCCGATCGTTAGCCTCTTGCTGTAAGCAGGGTCGGCTATATGTCTCCGGTTCATCTCAGCCACGCCGATTCACCGCCTGGAAGCCCGTAGAAACAGTTCAGGTATTCGTCACTATCGCCGCATACCGCACAATGGATCACCGGTTTGCTTGGGATCACCTTGCCGTTCGGAGCGCTCGCTTTGATGTCTGCGGGTCGAAAGCGGCCGTTACAGCCAGGACGCCGTGCTGTGCCGTGTTCGCCGGACATTTCACCGGGTTGGCCCATAGTTGACCATCTAACGGCGGCGATTGCTGCCGATTAGACGACGATACTGCCGGCCACCTGGAGGTACTACGGCAGTGACTGCCGGTTGGTACCAGTCACAAGCGGTCAGATCGGGTTGTTCGACGGAAATAAAACGGAAGTAGCTAGGCCTCTTGCCCCCAACTCCTTGCAAAGGTATGCGTTCATGTGTGCAAAACTTGCTCTCGCGTAACGTGGTGGTGAAACTTGCACACAACGGTGCAGGTGGAAGGTCGCTGCTACGCGGTTGCTACATGGGTGATCCGCACGCTGGCCCGGGTTGGCATCACCAGCAGTACGAGCCTTGGCAGGGTGGGAATCCGGGAGGCGAGACGGTGTGGACATGGTGCTTCGAGAAGGCCGACGGAACCGAGGCCGTGCCTCCGGTGGAACCAGAGGAATTTTCCACTCAGGGGGACGCGGAGTCGTGGATCGGTGAACAGTGGAGGGCATTGCTCGACGGTGGGGTCGATCAGGTCAGGCTCTTCGAGAATGGCACGGAGGTCTATCCTGGCCCGATGTCGCTGCACGCTGGCGAATGACAGTAATCATTGTTCGGTGTTCTCTTGAGAATCGGCGAGCCCGATGAGCGTCGGGGTGAGCTGGTCCGCGGGCCGCCCGGTGGCGACCTCGCCGACTAGCAGCGCGCCGGTGACCGCGGCGGTGATCGCGGCGATCTGTTAGCACAGTCCGGCCAGCAGCGTCCAGCTCAGCAACCGCCGTTGGGTGAGCGCCAGGGGAAGCAGAGCGCGGATCGGTGCCTGGGGCGGGTGCTTCGAGGTGGTGGCGAGGGTCATCGCAGCGCTCCTTCCTGGGTCGCGACCAGTCGGGCATAGTCGCTGTGGCGGTCGGGGAGGTCATGGTGCTGCCCGGTCTCGGTGGCGGTGCCGTCGGTGAGCACGACGATGCGATCGGCGTCTCGAACGGGTCGACAGCTGGTGGGCGATCACCAGCGTGGTGCGCTGCGCGGTGAGCCGTTGCAGGGTCTCCTGGATGGCGGCCTCGCTGGCCGCGTCGATGTTGCTGGTGGCCTCGTTCGAGGTGCGCTGGTCACCGACCGGAGCCCAGCTCTTCCTCCAGGTCCGCACCGCTGTCCTCAACAACGACCTGGCCGGCTCATTCCGCCGCTGGTACCCAGGCTTCACCCATAATGGCGGCCCGGCCGAGATCGAGGTCGACTTCGCCGCATAAGCCCCGGAGACCACCAGGCACTCGGCGGTTCACCTTCCCCGGATCCGAACAGTGCCGACCTGGAGACGCCGGCGGTGACCGTTGCATTGCCTATGATGAAATAATCATTCATCCGTGACGTTTTGCCCGGGGTTGCTGATCCCGATCTCGTTGGGGTCAGGGGCGCGAAACGGGATCTGAGCCGCGGGTCGTTCCGGAACGGGATCAACGGCGCCCGGCTCCGGAGTGTCGTCGACAATGTCCGGCTCACTCTCCGCCTCGCCAAAGCCGGGGGCGGGCGCCGGGGCTCCCTCGCCTCCTGGATCAGCCGCAGCGACTCGGTACTCGTCCGCATCGACGGGATATGGCAAAAACGGTGCCATCATTGTCATATCTGGCAAAGTCATATCTGGCTGATTCCCCACTGCGCGTTTCCCATGCGAGCTGATAAACAGCGGCGCGTTTTGTTCGTCCCTTGTTCACCCGCCGGAAAGGCTCGGTGAGGGATCAGCAGTTGGTCGACCTGGGTGGGCTCAGGCGGTCATCAATACGCTTGGCCCAAACGGACTAGACCATCCGGCGTGACCACTGCTCATGCCGGCGTTAACCCACAAGTGTCTCGAATTGCGCAGTGCTTCCCATCGGGTGGTGTGGCTTCTCCTGCAGTGACGCTTCGTCCGTGCATGTCCGTGCCTGTCAACAGGTTCGCGTTGCGGCCGCGGTAGGAGTCCTGATCGGGGCGGTGACCGTGGGGACGGCAGCACCAGGAGCCGCCCACGCCGCTCAGCCAGGCCAGGCACGTCGAGTTGCCGTGCTCACCGGCGCGGCTGGCCCAGCTACGCACCGATCTCGCGCGGTTCACTTTCCTGCTCGGCCACGACGACGGCGAACAATTCTTCGGCACCGACCAGTCCTCGCCCCGGCTCTAGGAGGCGGGATTGGCGAACCGGTCCAGGATCGCCGGCGGCCCGAGCGCTGTCAGTTTGCGGGCGGCATTCATGAAAGCCTGCTGGGTGGTATCAGCGAGCTTGAGTAGCTCGTCTTTGTGGCCTTGCGGCGTCCGCGGCGTCGTGGAGGCCTGAGTCTGTGCGGCGACCACCTCGGCGAAAACCCGTTCAGAATGCGCCAACCAGGACACCGGATTAGCATCCTGAGGGGCGGGGTTCGTTTGGCCGTGACGTTGGCGGAGCCGCATCCCGCCAGTCCCGCGCCGAGGCCCAACAAGACCACACCGCCGACACGACGGCACCATGGAGGCGCGGCTACTCCTGCGGGTTGGGCGGTTCGTCGGACAGCGACTGCGCGGGTCCCAGGCATAGTCGCCCAAGTTGCCGGACGGCGCTGCGTCCCTGGAGTGAAAAGCAGCGATCGGGCAGTCAACGAGGGGACCGTCCGAACGACACATATCGGGGTTCGGTAAGTGCTCTATCAGGCGTAGCACCTTCGTGGACCGGTTGTTGTGATATCGCGGCATCCTGCTCGATCAACCGTCGGCGACGCGGCGCTGGGGTCGGAATGGCTGGGTGTTGATTGCGCTTCAGCTTTGCCTACCGCAGACGCTCGTTGTCTGCGGTTAGGAGTGGACTTGAGTTGGGTTCTTGGCAGTACCCGTACGACTCGGTTGTCAGCGCGTCCGAGCCCTGATGCGTGTATTCCGTTCGACGGCCACCTCACTGACCGGTCGTCGGGCGCCGCAGGCCTTGCTCTTCCGTTAGGCGGTCGGTCACCGGGTCCGGCTCTGTGACTGTATGGCCTGTCCCGTTACCGGTGCCCATCGCGGGGCGGGTCGTAGGGGGTACGGTCGGATCAGCAAGTCGGGAGGACCGTCATGGTTAAAAGATCTTGGAGTTGTTGGCTTTGAAGTGACTGTGGGACCGGCGCAAAGGGCGCCGCTGATCTCTGCCCCCGTGCCGCTGGGTCACTCTAAATCCCGCGCGGCGTCGGGTTTGATTGGTGTCGTAAGCAGTCTTGGGCTGCTGCTGGGCCGTGGTACCGATCGCGGAGGCGACCAAGCCCGCGCGTAGGTCAAGATCATGAACGGGCTGGCATCGAACCGGAACGCACGCTAACGACCCGCGCAACCCCACCGGCGAGTACCCACTGCGACATGCCCGAACCGGCTTAGCGTGCGTTCCGGTTCGTTTGCAGGTCCACCCCCGGAAGGTATCGGCCACGGTGGCGCGGCGGATGGCCAGCTGGCCGCGTAGCGCGCACCGGTACGCGACGCGGGCGGTCTGAATGTCTTTGGGTGATGGGATCTCCGCGGGTTCAGGGTTGATCGCCCGACAGAGGAACCGGTCGCGGTGGAATGCCCGGATCTCGCTGAGATCACGGGGGTCGTAGCGGATCGTGACCGATGTGCTGACGTAAGGGGCCGACCGAGATACGGCCAAAACGTCTAACGGCCGGGCATCATCCCTGATCAGCAGCTGAGTTTCGCAGGTGGAGAGCCTCCAGGCTGGCCGCTGCGGTTCGGTGGTCACCGGTGTGGGTGGCGGGTACCCGCGGCGAGGCGTGGAAGGCGGCCGGCGCGACCGCCGAGGGGCATCGCGATCCTGTTGCGCTACACCGCGATGCGGCTGTCGGCCGAGTTGCGGGCCATCAGCGAGCAGCTTCCGGTAGACCTGGGTGTGATGCTGCTGGAGGTCTGCACTGTGCGCAGCACCGACGACCCGCGCGCCGGCGCGGTGACGACGAACCTGGCCCGCGCCGGGTGACCAGCTCGGCACCGCCGCCGAGCGCATCGACACGTTGTTCACCGCGTGCCGCGACGTCGCCTCGATCATCTACCCGTCCCGGCCGTAGCTGGTTGCTTCTGTCGAGGCGTTGCCG
>JAJPIR010000226.1 GCA_021324675.1 Actinomycetota bacterium | reverse complement strand
TAAGCCAGGCTCACACTCACTAACTGCGGTATTCACACCCACCAGCCCCACCCAATTCCAGCGCTCAACCTCCAACACCATCACCGTCAGCTTGTAACCCGACACTTCGATCACCTGACCCGACGATCTCCTGCCACGTCCCACCGCTACTAGCAGCAGTTTTTCGTGGCGGGCCATACCAGGGGCGTCGAGGGTGCTCGTGGCCCAAGTCAAGCATCGGACGAGGAATTAAGCCCTTTGCTTCAGGATGATCACCCATTCAGGTCGGTAACGAACCGTGGCAGTCCCAGCGATGAGCAGGCCGTAGCCACCGACAGTAACCATCTGGGGAGAGCCAAGACATGAAGAAGTCACTTGCAGCGCTGGGCGTTGTCGGCGCGCTGTTTGTCGTGCTGGGAGCTGCCTGTAACGCGTCGCCGTCAACCTCCACGTCGGCACCCGTGTTATCGACGGTTTCCCCTCCGACTCCACCGCCCGCAACGACCTACAGCGCAACTCCGGCTATTTCGAGCCCAATGAGCAGCGCCGTGCCGCTCGGAACAACAAGCGGCACTCTGGTAGGCCAGACCGCCAGCTTTTCTGCCGGATCGACCAGCGGCGCTCGCGCCAGTTCTTCGACCGGATCTGCCGGCAGCTCGCCAACCAATCCAGCCAGCGGCTCATTTTCCGGATCGATTCCCAGCTCGCGCGGGGGTTCTTCCTCCGGATCGACCAACAGCTCCCCCGTCAGCCCGTCCGCCGGATCGACCAGCAACTCATCAGCAAGCTCGTCCGGCGGATCGACTGCCAACTCCTCGGCAGGATCAACTGCCGGATCGCCTTACTACGCCAACTGTGCAGCCGCCCGCGCCGCTGGTGTCGCGCCGCTACACAGAGGCGACCCTGGTTATCGATCCGGGCTTGACCGCGACAACGACGGTATCGCCTGTGAATGAAACCATTGCCGCACACTCATGAAATCAACAGCGTTTACTCCTCTATGATATGGGAGCCAAACGTAGAGCCGGAATTCGTCGACCTTCTGATTTTCAGGATTCAGGATAATAGTCGCCGAATACCGTAGACGTTACGACCCGCATTGACGCATAGATCCGAATGTCTATGAACATAGGCGAACGTGGACAGATGGATCACAGATGAGACCACTGGGCCACGCGCAGCAGGTCGCGGAGACCTCGTCCCGATACGTCGAACAGTTGCGGATTGCCCTGTCGCATCCCGGTGACAGGGCACCTGAGGCCACCAATGAGCGTTGACAACAAGGGCGTCCATGCCTGACCGGGTCATCCCGAGTGGAGCCACACGGGACGGGGACGACGCCCACCAATAGCGCCGGCCCGGCCCGTAGTCGGGAAACCTCAGCGGAGACTCGAAGCGGTATCGAGATCGTTGACTTAGTCTTTGAGTAGGGCGCGGGCCATGACGAGGCGTTGGATCTGGTTGGTGCCTTCATAGATCTGGGTGATCTTCGCGTCGCGCATCATCCGCTCAACGGGAAAATCCCGGGTATAGCCATAACCACCGAACAGCTGCACAGCGTCAGTAGTGACCTCCATCGCCACGTCTGATGCAAAGCACTTTGATGCCGAGGACAGGAAACCTACCTTGCCCTCGCCACGCTCGGCCTGTGCCGCAGCGAGATAGACCAGTTGCCGGGCAGCTTCTGTCTTCATCGCCATATCAGCCAGCATGAATTGGACACCTTGGAAATCAGCAATCGGCTTGCCGAACTGCTTGCGCTGCTTGACGTAGGCGATCGCGGCGTCCACCGCACCTTGCGCGATACCCACCGCCTGCGCTCCGATCGTCGGACGTGTGTGCTCCAGCGTCGCCAAGGCGGTTTTGAACCCGGTGCCGGGATCGCCGATGATCCGGTCCTCCGGAATCGTGCAGTCCTCGAAATAGATCTCCCGGGTTGGGGCGCCCCTGATCCCGAGCTTGCGTTCCTTGGGCCCGACCGAGAAGCCCGGGTCATCCTTGTGAACCGCGAAGGCGCTGATCCCCTTGGCACCTTGCTCTGGGTCAGTGACAGCCATAACGGTGTACCAGCTTGCCTGCCCGGCGTTGCTGATCCAGCACTTGGTGCCGTTGAGCACCCAGTGGTTGCCGTCGAAGCGGGCCCGGGTGCGCATTGCCGCCGCGTCGCTGCCAGCTTCCCGCTCGGACAGCGCGTAGCACGCGATCGATCCAGCGGCCACCGCGGGCAGCACCTGCTGGCGCAGCTGCTCCGAACCGGCCAGCAACAGCCCCGTCGTGGCCAGTTTGTTTACCGCAGGGATGAGCGAGGACGAGGCGCATACCCGCGCCACCTCCTCGATCACGATGCAGGTCGCCACCGCATCCGCGCCCTGGCCACCGTAGGCCTCGGGAATGTGCACGGCGTGAAAGCCTGAGCTGGTCAGCGCCGTCTGCGCCTCGTGCGGGAACCGCTCCAGCTCGTCGACCTCCGCGGCGTACGGGGCGATCTCCTTCTCGGCCAGCGCACGCACTGCCTCGCGCACCGCCTCATACTCTTCGTTCACCACTCGCCATCCTCCACGGCAGTCTGGATGCAGACTGCTGTAAATCGGTGCCCCATAACAGCAGTCTGCATCCAGACTGCCGAAAGTTCAGTCCAGGGAGGCACGCAGGGCCGCGTCTTTGGCGAGGACTTGTTGGGCAAGGTCTTGCTGGAACGTGCCCATGCGCTGGGCAAGAACAGGGTCACTGGTCGCCAGGATGCGGACGGCGAGCAGCCCCGCGTTGCGGGCCCCCCCAACCGAGACGGTCGCCACCGGAACCCCCGCCGGCATCTGCACGATGGACAGCAGTGAGTCCAGCCCGTCGAGATGCGCCAGCGGCACGGGCACCCCAACCACCGGGAGCACTGTCGCCGACGCCACCATCCCGGGCAGGTGCGCGGCCCCACCCGCCCCCGCGATGATGACCTTCAGACCTCGCCCCGCTGCACCGCGGGCGTAGTCGAGCATCCGATCTGGGGTGCGATGCGCGGAGACCACCGACACCTCGTAAGCAACACCGAATTCGTCCAGGGCCTGCGCGGCGGCGCGCATCACCGGCCAGTCCGAGTCGCTGCCCATGATCACGCCGACCGCGCTCACGCCGTCTCCTGACCGTGCACCGAATGCCCATCCGTCCACACCCCGGTAGCCAGGAAGGCCGCCGAGGCGACCGCAGCCTCGCGCACCGGCACCGGGTCGTCGCCGCACACCGTGACATGCCCGATCTTGCGGCCGGCCCGCTGCGACTTTGCGTACAGGTGCACCTTCGCCTGCGGGTAACGGGCCATCAGGTGGTGTACCCGTTCGTCCAGACCCATTGAGGCCGGACTCTCCGCGCCCAGCACGTTGGCCATCACGCAGGCCGGGGCGCGAGCGGCGGTGCAGCCCAACGGGTAGTCCAGCACCGCCCGCAAATGCTGCTCGAATTGCGACGTCACAGCACCGTCGATGGTCCAGTGCCCGCTGTTGTGCGGCCGCATGGCCAACTCGTTGACCAGCAACTCCCCAGCAGGTGTCTCGAACAGCTCAACGGCCAGCACGCCCACCACGCCGAGTTCCTCGGCCACCTGCAACGCCAGCTGCTGTGCAGCCTGCGCAGCCTGCACATCCAGCTGCGGTGCCGGAGCCAGCACCTCGACACAGATGCCGTTGCGCTGCACCGTCTGCACCACCGGCCAGGCGGCACCCTGGCCGAACGGTGAGCGAGCCACCAGTACGGCCAGTTCCCTGCGCATCCCCACGCATTCCTCGACCAGCAACGGGGTGCCTGCAGCAAGGAGTTCTGCCACCATCGGTCGCGCAGCCGCCGGGCTAGCCAGCGCCCACAGCCCGCGCCCGTCATAGCCGCCTCTGGCCGCCTTGAGCATGCACGGCCAGCCATGGTCGCTCCCGAACGACACGGCGTCGGAGGGCTCGGTTACCTGGCGAAACGGCGGGACGGGTACCCCCATGGCAGCCAGCGCCCGGCGCATCACGAGCTTGTCCTGGGCGTGGCGCAACGCGTCCGGCCCCGGGTACACCCGCACGCCCTCGGCAACCAGGGCCCGCAGGTGCTCGGTAGGCACGTGCTCGTGGTCAAAGGTGAGCACGTCACAACCCTCGGCGAAACGACGGAGCGCGGCCAGATCCTCATGACTGCCCAGAACCACATCCGGGACTACCAGAGCCGCGGCGTCGGCCGCCCCGGTCGCCAGCACCCGCAGGGACTGTCCTAGCGCTATCGCGGCCTGGTGGGTCATCCGAGCCAGTTGCCCGCCGCCCACCATGCCGACCACCGGCAATCCCGTACGGACGTCCACTAACCGATCATCCTAGCCGGGCAGCGCAGACACACCGACGAGCTGCCGAACAGCGGGTACGTACTGACCATCCGTACACTGCGGCCGTGTCCCTGGTCGATGCGGTGCTCATCTGGATCCCGCAGCCCTACCGCGATATCGCCGTGCGGCACCGAGAACTGGTGAAATTCGCCGTTGTCGGGGGGATCACCTACGTCGTGGACATCACGCTGTTCACCGTGCTCAAGATGACCGTGTTGGAGCCGAAACCGGTCACCGCCAAGATCGTGGCTGTGCTGGTGGCGACGATGGTGTCCTACGTGCTCAACCGGGAATGGTCCTTCCGCACCCGGGGTGGCCGGGAACGCCATCACGAGGCCTCCTTGTTCTTCGTGGTCTGCGGAATCGGCCTGATCATCAATGCCACCCCTTTATGGATCTCGCGGTATGTGCTGGACCTACGAGTCCCGGTCGTCAGCTTGCTCGCCCAGGAGGCCGCCGACTTCGCCAGCGCCAACGTGATCGGTACGCTGCTGGCAATGGCGTTTCGCTGGTGGGCTTTCCGCAGGTATGTCTTCCCCGACGAGAATGTGCGCCGCCAGATTCCCGTATCAACCAACGCGGGTTGATCAACGCACGACTCCGGTACCCGGCCGGGAATTGCCGGCCACGTCCTCGCCCCGAGGTACCCGCAAGTAGACCGCGAACCTGGCGGGTCGGGCCGAGCTGAGCTCGAGGCGTCCACCGTCAGCCTCGACCAGTGCCCTGGCCAATGCAAGCCCGACACCGGTCGAGGACGCGCCGGAAATCCCCCGATCGAAGACGTGTGCGGCCAGTTCTTCGGGCACCCCCTCGCCGCCATCGGTCACCTCGACGACGACCATGCGGTCCGGCGCAATGCCCGTCCATCGGGCCGACAACGTCACCACCCCCGCACCATGCCGCAGGGCGTTGTCGATCAGCACACCGAGCGCCTCCCGCAGCCGGCCGGGAGTGACCCGGGCGACCAGCCCGTCGACAACCCGCAGCCGCAGCGGTCGCCGCTCAGCCTCGGCCTGTGGTGACCAGTCGGCGACCACCTCACGCAGCAACTCCCCCAGCTCCACCGGCTCGGCGGTAGCAGCCCGAGCCTCCTCGGTGGCACGCAACAGATCGTCCAGTACCGCGCCGAGTCGCTCTGCCTGCTCGAGTGCCGCCTCAGCTTCTGCGGCGGTGTCCGGGTCGGGATGGGCGGCCAGCTCGTCAAGCCGCAGCTGGAGAGCAGTCAGCCGGCTACGCAGCTGATGTGATACGTCTCCGACGAGATCCCGTTCGCGCGCAACGAGATCAGCCAGCGCGGTCGCCGAGGTGTCCAGCAGGTCGGCGAGCTCATCGAGCTCAGGGATACCGTGTCTGGCCGGCACCCGGCGAAAGTCACCGGCACCCAGCCGCGCGGCCCGGTCAGCGAGGTCGTGCAGCGGGCTGACCAGCCGCCGCGCGGTGATAGTCGCGATCACTGCCCCCATGCCCACCGACAACGCGACGACCAGTCCGACCAGGGCAACGACACGTAGTTGACCTTCCCGGACACCGCTTCCCGGCACCGCCAGCGAGATGGTGCCGCGCCGGTCCAACGTCAGCATCTCCACCACGGCCCCATCGCCCGGATCCGTACCGATGACCAGGTGTCCGGTCGCTGGCCCGTCCACCACCAGTTGGGCACCGCGAGGAAGCGATCGCACGATCGACGCCAGATCCAACGACGAAGCGGGCGACCCCAGGCCGTGCAGCCGCGGCACCATCTGGGCCAGCCGGATCTGTACCTCCGCGCGGGTACTGTGATCCACCAGCTGCCAGGATGCGTACGCCAACGGACCGCCCAAGACCAAGCCGGTGATCGCCACCGCGATCAGCGTGGACCGCAGAATCCTCCACCGCACGGCGAAACGTTACGCCGAATGGTCGGCTTTGCTATAGCGCGTCGAAGCGGAAACCGACCCCCCGAACGGTGGCAATTCTGCTGCTCCCGATCTTGCGACGCAGCCAGGACATGTGCATGTCCAGGGTCTTGGAGTTCTTCAGCTCCGGGTCCTTCCATACTTCACGCAGGATCTCCTCCCGGCTGACCACCTGTCCCGGCCGGGACAGCAGCACCCGCAGCAGCTCGAACTCCTTGTTGGCCAGCGCGATTTCAGCGCCCTCGATGAGCACCCGGCGTCCCGCGAGGTCCATCCGCACCCCGCCAACCTCCAGCGCATCCGGGGTCTCCGGCGCGCTGCGCCGGAGCAAGGCCCGTACCCGGGCCAGCAGTTCGGCTAGCCGGAACGGTTTGGCGACATAGTCGTCCGCACCTGCGTCCAGGCCGACGACGAAGTCAACCTCGTCGGTGCGTGCGGTGAGCATGAGCACCGGAAGATCGGGACGTGTCTTACGCAGCCGGCGGCAGACATCCAGGCCGTCCATGCCAGGCAGGCCCAGATCCAGTACCAGCAAGTCGACGCGCTGGTGACCGGCACAGCTCAGCGCGCTGTAGCCGTCACCCACGACGAGCACCTCGTGCCCTTCACGCTGCAGGGCGCGCGACAGTGGCACGGCGATGCCAGTGTCGTCTTCGACTAGCAGCACAGTGGGCACGCTGCTTAGCCTAAGCCGCATGGCAGCCTGTGCTCATGAGCACCAACGTGTTGCCGTCCCCGGATCTCGCGCTCGCTCTGGATCTGGCCGACATTGCCGACCAGATCACCCTGGAGCGGGCTGGTGCCGCGGATTTGTGGGTCGACCGCAAGCCTGACCGGACGCCGGTCACGGATGCCGACCTAGCAGTCGAGGACGCGATACGCGCGGCGCTGAGCAAGCAGCGGCCACAGGATTCGGTGCTCGGTGAGGAGCGGGGCGTAGCGGGTGCGAATACCTACCGATGCTGGCTACTGGACCCGATCGACGGCACGAAGAACTTTCTGCGCGGCGTTCCGGTCTGGGCCACTCTCATCGCACTGGTGGAACGCGGCAGCCCGGTGGTCGGGGTGATCAGCGCACCAGCGTTGCGGCGGCGCTGGTGGGCAGCTACCGGCGCGGGTGCGCACACCCGGGATGCGCATGGGATCGTGCGAACCATTGCGGTGTCCGGAGTCGGCGAACTGGCCGACGCTTACCTGTCCACCACCCACCTCGGCACCTGGACGAAGTACCGTAGCCGGGAGTCCTACCTCTCATTGGTCGACGCGACGTGGGAAAACCGCGCCTTCGGCGACTTCTGGCAGCACTGCCTGGTGGCCGAGGGGGCGATCGACCTGGCTGCTGAACCGATCGTCAGTCCCTGGGATCTGGCTGCGGTGCAGGTACTGGTGGAACAAGCTGGCGGGCGGTTCACCGACCTCGACGGGATGGCTCGATTCGACGGCGGCACCGCGCTGTCCTCCAACGGGCTGTTGCACGACGCCGCCCTGGCAGTGCTCCGGCGCTGATCACCGTAAGGCCCTTTCTCACGATCTTGATCCCAGCCTGTTCACCATGCTGATCTGATCATCACCGGGCTAGCCGGGCACCCGATCTGCTGAAAGCCTTGCCTGCGCAGCGGACGACAGGTAACGATATGCGCATGCTGCGCGCTGTGCTCGAGCAGTTCTGGCCGAGTCGGCGTATGGACGCGTTCGATCAATTCTGTAGCTAGGCCGCGCGTCGGCACCAGGCCTCTAGCGCCGTTTTCGCTTGCCCGCGCGGCCGTTGTCTGCTGCCCACTGAATCCCTATCTGAGGAGTTTTGCGTGTCCGTCACCGACGAGCTGCTCGCCAACAATGCCCGTTATGCCGAGTCTTTTTCCGGCCCCCTGCCACTGCCACCCGCCAAGCATGTCGCCGTAGTGGCCTGCATGGATGCCCGGTTGGATGTCTACCGCATCCTGGGCCTCAACGAGGGCGAAGCCCATGTCATCCGTAACGCGGGAGGCGTGGTCACCGACGACGAGATTCGTTCGCTGGCTATCAGCCAGCGACTGCTCGGCACCAATGAGATCATTCTCATTCACCACACCGACTGTGGAATGCTGACGTTCACCGACGACGAGTTCAAAAAGTCCATCCAGGATGACACCGGCATCAAACCGACGTGGGCGGCCGAGGCATTCCCGGATCTGGACGACGATATCCGGCAGTCGATTGCACGCATCAAAGCCAGCCCGTTTATCCCGAACAAGGAGTCCATCCGCGGATTTGTCTTCGACGTAGCGACCGGCAAGCTCAACGAGGTCGTCTGACCGGGTAGGTAGCTCTTCAAGTACCGCCAACCTGGGTCTAGCACATCGTTAACGACGGCCAACCCCTGGTGGGAGCTCAGTGGGGGTTGGCCGTCGTTATGAGCAGCCCCGGGGGGGGGTTGGTAGCTCTTGAAGAGCCGCCAACAGCGGTGACCACCCGCGATGGGGAGGGTTTGCCGAGCTGGGCGGCCATCCACACACTGGTGCGCACCAGCGCATGGAGGTTGACACCGTGCTCGATACCCAGCCCGTCGAGCATCCACACAAGATCCTCGGTGGCGAGGTTGCCACTAGCCGACCTGGCATATGGGCAGCCACCGAGCCCGCCAGCAGAGGAGTCCACACAGCTCACCCCGGCATGCAGGGCAGCGAGCGTGTTGGCCAGTGCCTGGCCGTAGGTGTCGTGAAAGTGCACCGCAAGGGCGTCGACCGAAATGCCAGCGCTGCCAAAGGCGTCGAGCATCGCGGCAACATGACCGGGAGTGGCCACACCAATCGTGTCACCCAAGCTCAGCTGATCACAGCCGAGTTCCAGCAGCCGGCACCCGGCACCGACCACCTGGTCGATGGCAACCGCCCCCTCCCAAGGGTCACCGAAACACATCGACAGGTACCCGCGTACGCCAAGACCGGCCGCCTTCGCCCGGCGCAGCACCGGCGAGAACATCAGAAACTGAGTATTGAAGTCCCGGTTGAGGTTGCGCTGGGCGAAGCTTTCGGTGGCCGAGGCGAAAATCGCTATCTCGGTGACACCGGCGGCCAGCGCACGATCGAGGCCCCGCTCGTTGGGCACCAAGACCGGGTAGCGCACCCCGCTGCGCGGCGACAGCAAACCGAACAGCTCAGCGGCATCGGCCAGCTGCGGCACCCAACGCGGGTGCACAAAACTGGTCGCTTCCAGCACCCGCAGCCCCGCTGCGGCCAGCCGGTTCAAGAACTCGACCTTCACCTGGACGGACACCGTCACCGGCTCGTTTTGCAACCCATCGCGGGGCCCGACCTCCCAGATGGTCACCTGCGCCGGCAGCCCTGATGCCGGGTGACGGTCAGGCAGGCCGGCATCGCGCGCCGTCATCCAGCCACCGGTCCCGGATTCACTTCGAAGTACAGCAGCGAATGGATCCTCTCGACCTGGGGGATGTCGTCGAGCTCCAGCGGTTCCTCGGCGGCCGATTCGATGACCAACGTGCCGTAGTTCAAGATCCGGCCAAGCAGGGAGTGCCGGAACTGCACGGTGTTGATCCGGTTGATCGGGATATCGATGCCGCTGCGGGACAGGATGCCTTCGCGGACCATCACCCGCCTGGTGGTGAGCACGAAATGAGTGGTGCGCCAGCGCAGCAGGGGGATCACCGTCAGCCACCACAGCGCGATGCTCCCCAACACCGCCAGCCCGATCCAGCCGTATGACTGCCACGACGTCCCGGCGACCAGCGCGGCCAGGTAAGAACCGAGCCCGACGATGAGGAACAGCACCAGCACCGGCAACAGCAGCGTCTTCCAATGCGGATGCTTGTGCACCACCAGCTGCTCGTCGCCTACCAGCAGACCCTCCGGATAGGGCACGACTCCTCCTCGTCGCCACTGATCACGGTACCGCTGCGCGGGTCGTATGGCGGGCAGGTACAGTCCGCGGCGCGCGGAGGTCAACTGGTCGGCCCGGCCGCTGCGGGCGTGCTCACGCGCAGAGAGTCGAGGTCGATCATGCACAATCTGGCCGCTGACGTTGCCGGGATGGATCCCGCCCAGGCAGGGCAGGTTCTGATCGGGTGGGCTGGCCAGCTGGAACGTAAGGCGGAGGCCTACCGCGATCTGCATCATCAGATGTCGCAGCTGTCCGTAACCGAGGCCTCAGCCGACGGCATGGTTCGAGTCAGCGTGGACGTCCGCGGCGTGCCCACCGAGCTCACCCTGACCGACTGCGCCCGGGGGGCGGACCCGGCACGCCTGTCCGCCGAGTTGATGACCTGCCTGCGCCGCGCGCAGCACACCCTGGCCGCTCAGGTACAGGACTTGGTGGCCGCGTCAGTTCTGGGCAGCGAGGACGCGGCCGCCGCGCAGATCGTGGCGTCCTACCGCGACCACTTCGGCGACCCCGCCGCCCACCCATCTGCCCGGCACGCGCGGCGCACCGAGCCAGGCGGGTGGGCGGCGGGTGACGACGATCCCGCCATCGAGGTGCAGCCATGAGGCGCGCCACAACGGCGGCGATGACGGGACTGCTCGCGGCCGCCTGCGCCAGCCAGGCATCACCCGCGCCGGCGCCGCCACCACCGGTGGCCGACGCCAGCAAAGTTGATATGTGCGCGATCCTGACGGATCCCGAGCTGACCAGCCTGGGGGTACAGCCCAGCAGCCGAAAAAGCTTCAACACGTCAGGCGTGATCGGCTGCCGGTGGCAGGGCAAGTCGTACACGCTCAGCATGGAACGGGCTAACAGCACGCTGGCCGGATACCGGGCGCACCGCAACGATCCCAGTTTCATCAACTTCGCGGACAACACTGTGAACGGTCGTGCCGGGTCGCATTTCGGCGTCGACAAAAGCGGTTCACAATGCGCGCAGCTCATGGACGGTGGATCGGCAGCGCTGTCGGTCAGCGTGGCGTTCCCGCGCAACGCGGCTCCCGCGCCGGTCGATCCGTGCGCTGAGGCGTTGCGCATTGCCCAGATGGTCGAACCTCGGCTGCCCAAGCTGAGCTGACCTTCGGCCGGCGCCCGCAGCACGCAGTCGGTCCCGGGCATGCTGGGTACATGCGGCTGTTCACCTTCGGCCACGGCACCGCGCAGCGCGACGAACTGCTGCGCCTGTTACGCACGGCGGGAATCGAGGCGCTGGTAGATGTGCGAACGGCTCCGGGCAGCCGGCGCAATCCGGATGTGGCACGCCAGGAAATGGAACGCTGGTTACCCGGACACTCCATCAGCTACCGGTGGGAACCGCGGTTAGGCGGTTGGCGAAAGGCTCCGGCCAGCACCCCCGACACCGCGCTGCGCAACCGCTCCTTCGCCGGGTATGCGGCCCACATGCGCACTCGAGAATTCCTCGACGCGATGCGTGACCTTCTCGATGAGGCAGGTCACCGAACCACCACGGTGCTCTGCTCGGAATCGGTGTGGTGGCGCTGCCACCGCCGGATGATCGCCGATTTCACCGTACTCAGTGGGCAGGTTCCGGTCGTGCACCTGATGCATGACGGCACGGTGGACGAACACCGCCCGACGGATGCGGCGCGCCTTCGGCCCGACGGCCTGCTCGTCTACGACGGCGCGGCGATGACAGACCAGAAAGGTCAGGACGGGCAACTGACGCTGCCATTGTGACGGTTCGAGGGCCGCAGCGGCCGGACGTGCGTGACGTCACCGACCGACAGCGCACGCCGCTGACCGTCGCACCGCACTACGAGGCGGCCCTCGGCGTCGATGTCGTCGCCCACACCGGTCAGCGCAGGCTGGCCCGGCAGATCCACCCGGAGCTGCTGACCGAGCGTTACACAGCGGTTCCGGTAGTCGTCACGCAGGCCGGAGGTGATCGGATCACCGTTGTGGCCACACCAGCGCCGGACTTCGGTGTCCAGCGCCAGCAGCAAGGCTCGCAACAGCTGATCGCGATCGGTACAGGCGGCTTTCTCGATGGCCAGCGACGTGGCGGTGGGTACCGGCAGTTCATCCGGCCGCAGCGTGACGTTCAATCCGATGCCGATCACCACCGCGAACTGTCCCGGGACCAGTTCGGCAAGGATCCCGGCCACCTTGCGCTGCTGGGCGCCTAGCAGCAGGTCGTTAGGCCATTTCAGGGCAGCCGGCAGCTCGGCGGCGGTGCTCACCGCCTTGCACAACGCCACCCCGGCCAGCAACGGCAGCCAGCTCCACCGGGACTGTGGCACCTCAGCGGGACGTAGCAGTACCGAGACGGTAAGCCCCGATCGGGCCGGGGCCGTCCAGCTGCGCCCGGCCCGTCCCCGGCCGGCACTCTGCTCCTCGGTGACCAACACAGTCCGATCTAATGCTCCCCGCTGGGCCCGGTCGACCAGTGCGGTATTCGTCGATGACGCGGTAGCCATGACGTCAAGTGCCGCATACGGCCCGGCTGGCGCCACCAGTGCCTGGCGCAGGGCCACCTGGCTCAGCGGGGGCCGCTCAAGATCAGTCCACACGATGACACGCTATCTTTAGGGCTACCTTAGGGTCGAGTGGCATGAACCTGGATGTTCACACCACCGCGGGCAAGCTTGCCGACCTGGTGCAGCGCGAACGAGAAGCGGTCGACGCCGGATCGGTCCGAGCGGCAGCGCGCCAGCATGCCAAGGGCCGTAAGACCGCCCGCGAGCGGATCGAGTTACTGCTGGACGCAGGCTCATTCATCGAACTCGACCAGCTTGCCCGGCACCGCTGCACCAACTTCGGCCAGCAGGGTAACCGGCCCTACGGCGACGGCGTGGTCAGCGGCTACGGGAGCGTCGACGGCCGGCCAGTCTGCGTGTTCAGCCAGGACGCGTCGGTCTTCGGCGGCAGCCTCGGTGAGGTGTACGGGGAGAAGATCATCAAGGTGATGGACCTGGCAATGCGTACCGGATGCCCCATTGTCGGGATCAACGAGGGCGGCGGCGCCCGGATCCAGGAAGGCGTGGTCTCCCTGGCGCTCTACGGCGAGATTTTCCGCCGAAACACGCACGCCTCCGGAGTGATCCCGCAAATTTCGCTGATCATGGGATCGTGCGCGGGCGGGCACGTCTACTCCCCCGCGCTGACCGACTTCACCATCATGGTCGACCAGACTTCGGCGATGTTCATCACCGGACCAGATGTGATCAAAACGGTGACCGGGGAGGAAGTGGGTTTCGAGGAACTTGGCGGTGGGCGCGCGCACAACACCAAGTCCGGCAATGCGCACTACCTGGGCAGCGATGAGGAAGACGCGCTGTCCTACGTCAAGGAACTGCTGTCCTTCCTTCCGTCGAACAACCTGTCCGAGCCGCCGGTGTTCGACGCCGCCAGCGTCATTGATACCCCCGCCGACGCTGATCGGGAGCTGGACACGTTGATTCCGGACTCGGCCAAGGCTCCTTATGACATGCACGAGGTGATCACCCGGGTCATCGACGAGGGCGAATTCTTGGAAGTGCACGAGCTGTTCGCACCCAACATCGTCGTTGGCTTCGGCCGGGTGGAGGGCCGCAGCGTCGGGATCGTGGCCAACCAGCCCACCCAGCTGGCAGGCTGCCTGGACATCGACGCCAGCGAGAAAGCCGCCCGGTTCGTGCGGACCTGTGACGCGTTCAACGTTCCGGTGCTCACGTTCGTCGACGTGCCGGGGTTCCTACCCGGAACAGACCAGGAATGGAACGGCATCATCCGGCGCGGCGCCAAGCTGATCTACGCCTACGCCGAGGCCACTGTGCCCAAGGTCACGGTGATCACCCGCAAGGCCTACGGAGGTGCCTATGACGTGATGGGGTCCAAACACCTCGGCGCGGACATCAACCTGGCCTGGCCTTCGGCGCAGATAGCCGTGATGGGTGCCACCGGTGCGGCCAACATCCTGTACCGCAAGGAGTTCGCCGCCGCTGCGCTGGCGGCCGATGCCGGCGCTGTCGAAGCGCTACGGTCCAGGCGGCAGCAGGACTACGAGGACGCCCTGCTCAATCCCTACGTCGCAGCTGACCGCGGCTACGTCGATGCCGTGATCGCACCCAGCCAAACCCGGGTTCACGTCGCCCGGGCATTGCGCATGCTGCACAGCAAGCGCCAAACCCTGCCCCCGAAAAAGCATGGGAACATTCCGTTGTGAGCGGGCAAGCGTGTGCTGGCGCCGAAAGCCGCGCACCGGTGCTGCATATTTTCCGCGGGCAGCCCTCAGACGAGGAGCTTGCCGCGCTGGCCGTGGTGCTCGCGGCCGTGGCCAATCCCATGCAGCCGGCAGGTTCGGCGGCCGCGCGCAGCGCCTGGTCCGACCCGGTACACCGGCTGCGCATCCCCCTGCATCCCGGCCCCGGCACCAGCGCTTGGCGCACCTCCTTGCGCCCGCGCTGACACACCGCCACAGCGGCCGCGGTTGGTGGATCGGCGGTCGCGATGCCGTGCGATGGCAGGATTGGCGGTATGGCCGCGATCGCGTTCGAGGACCTGACGCCGGGCACCGTGATCGACCTTGGCGAGGCCAAGGTCGATCGGGAAGAGATGCTGGCTTTCAATCAGAGATTCGATCCGCAGCCATTTCACCTCGACGAACAGGCAGCGAAACGGTCAGTGCTCGGGGGGTTGTGCGCCTCGGGTTGGTTCACCGCATGCCTGTGGATGCGGGCATACGTGGATGGGGTGCTGCTCGATTCCACCTCGCAGGGCTCGCCGGGTGGCCGGGAGCTGTCGTGGCTGGCTCCAGTGTTTCCCGGCGATGTCCTGCGCATGCGCATGGAGGTGATCGGCACGCGGCTTTCTCGCAGCCGCCCTGGTCTCGGGCTCGTAGAATTCATTGGCTCCGCCCACCGGGGCGACGATTGCGTGCTGCGGATGACGTTTACCGGCATGTTCGCCACCCGCGCCTGACGCCCGTGCGCCTCATCCTCGCGTCGGCGTCCCAGGGCCGGCTCGGCGTGCTTCGTAGCGCTGGAATCGACCCGGTGGTACGCGTGTCCGGGGTCGACGAGGACGCACTGGCGGCCAGGCTTGCCAATGCGAGCCCCAGGCAGCTGGTCACCGCCTTGGCGTCGGCGAAGGCCGACGCGGTCGTGGCGCAAGTCGCCCGCGAGTACCCCAACGGGGTGATCGTCGGCTGCGACTCGATGCTGCACATCGGTGGGGAACTGGTCGGCAAGCCTGGCTGCGCCGACGCCGCGGCGCAGCGTTGGCAGGCGATGGCCGGTCACAACGGCGAGCTGATCACCGGGCACGCCGTGGTACGGCTGGACTGCGGCGTCCGTACTGCCAGCGCCAGCGGTGCCCAGGCTACGGTCGTCCGCTTCGGCACTCCCTCGCCGGAGGAGATCCAGGCCTACATCGGCAGTGCGGAACCATTGCAGGTGGCTGGCGGTTTCACCCTGGACGGCCGGGGAGGCTGGTTCATCGACGGGATCGACGGTGATCCGTCCAGCGTGATTGGCATCAGCCTGCCGCTGACCCGGCGGCTGCTCGCCGAGGTCGGGATCTCCGTCGTGTCGCTCTGGTCGTGACGTTATCCGTATTTGCGGCCGACACCGCCGAACAGATACACCTCGGCCGGCGAGCCCACATCAATGGGATCGGGACGCCAGAAAGAACACGAAACCACGCCGGGATCGAGCAGTTCTGTCCCGTCGAAAAAGCGGACGAGTTCCTGCCGAGTGCGCGCCCTGATAGGAGTCCCACCGCGCTCGTTTACCTGCCGCATAACCTCGAGCATTCGCTCGCCGTGGATTTCAGCGGTGGAGTGAGTCAGCGCCAGGTAACTGCCGGAGGATACAACTTTCAATAGCTGCTGGACCACCGAGTACGCTTCATCAGAGTCCATGATGTGATTGACCACGCCTAGCAGCATCAGACCAATGGGTCGGCTGAAATCCAGCGTACGGGCGGCTTCGGCCACGATGGTGTCAGGCTCACGCAGGTCAGCGTGGATGTAGTCGGTAACGCCCTCAGGAGTACTGGTCAATAATGCACGAGCATGTGCCATGACGAGCGGATCGTTGTCCACATAGACGATGCGACATTCTGGTGCCGTTGCCTGGGCCACCTCGTGAGTATTATTCAAAGTAGGCAAGCCGGTGCCGATATCGAGGAACTGGCGGATCCCCACCTCACCTACCAGGTACCGGACTACCCGGATCAGGAATGCGCGCTCCGCGCGGGCACCGTCGGCGATGTCCGGGATCTTCGCCAGCACCTCGTCGCCGGCCACGCGGTCGACTGGGTAGTGGTCCTTGCCGCCAAGCCAGTAGTTCCAGATTCGGGCCGACTGTGGCTTGCTGGTGTCGATGTCCACGAAGTCGTGGGTCACCTAAGGTCTCCCTGCTGAGCGCGATCTCTGACGTCTTCGACATCTCCGACGGTCGAGTCCACTCATAATTGAGCACTTCACCCGGTATGTCCATGATCGGGTGCCAGCGGGATCGTCGTCCATCATCGGGGCGCGGGCTCGGTGCAGCCTTAGACTTCGCTAGGTGGCCCTTTCCCACCCGCCATCCATGCGCAAGCTGCTCGTCGCCAACCGGGGAGAGATCGCTGTCCGGGTGATCCGTGCCTGCCGGGATGCGGGGTTGGCCAGCGTGGCCGTCTATGCAGACGGTGACCGCGATGCTCCTTTTGTCACGCTGGCCGACGAGGCGTTCGCGTTGGGCGGTGTCACAGCGGCGGACAGTTACCTCGACGCCGCCAAGCTGCTCGACGTCGCAGCCCGGTCCGGCGCGGACTCGATACACCCCGGCTACGGGTTCCTCGCCGAGAACGCCGGGTTCGCCCAGGCGGTGATCGACGCCGGGTTGGTCTGGATCGGGCCGTCGCCGCAGGTGATCCGGGATCTCGGGGACAAGGTCACCGCTCGCCAACTCGCGGCCAAGGCTGGAGCACCACTGGTGCCCGGTACCAGAGATCCCGTAGCGGCGGCAGGTGATGTGGTTGCATTCGCCGGAGAACACGGCCTGCCGGTGGCCATCAAGGCCGCCTTCGGCGGGGGTGGGCGCGGGTTGCGGGTAGCCCGCAGTCTGGAGGAGATTCCTGAGCTGTTCGAGTCCGCGGTGCGCGAGGCCGTTGCGGCGTTCGGGCGCGGCGAATGCTTCGTGGAGCGATACCTGGAGCGGCCGCGGCACGTGGAGGCACAGGTACTGGCCGATCAGCACGGCAACGTGGTCGTGGTCGGCACGCGGGACTGCACCCTGCAACGCCGGTATCAGAAGCTGGTGGAGGAGGCCCCGGCTCCGTTCCTGTCTTCCTCGCAACGCGAGTGCATCCACGAGTCGGCCAGGGCGATCTGCGAAGAAGCGGGCTACACCGGAGCCGGCACGGTCGAGTTCCTCGTGGCTCCGGACGGTTCGATCTTCTTCCTGGAGGTGAACACCCGGCTGCAGGTGGAGCACCCGGTGTCCGAGGAGACCACCGGGCTGGACCTGGTGGGCGAGCAGTTCCGGATCGCGGCCGGCGAGAAGCTGGCGATGACCGCTGACCCGGTGCCGCGCGGCCATGCGATCGAGTTCCGGATCAACGCTGAAGACCCCGCTCGCGGCTTCCTTCCGGTCCCGGGCGCGGTGACGGTCTTCGATCCCCCATCCGGTCCGGGCGTACGGCTCGACGCCGGGGTGCGCGCCGGAAGCGTGATCAGCGGTGGGTTTGATTCGATGCTGGGCAAGCTCATCGTCGTCGGCGCGGATCGGACGCAGGCCCTGGCGCGGTCCCGGCGGGCGCTGTCCGAATTCACGGTTGACGGGGTGCCCACCGTCATCCCGTTCCACCGCGCGGTCGTGGCGGACCCGGCCTTCGCCGCTCGCGATGCCGAGCACTTCACCGTGCACACCCGGTGGATCGAGACCGAGTTTGCTGCGCAGCTTGAACCTTCCGGGCCGGTGGCTGAGGTGCCTGCGCCAACGCCGCGCCAGACGGTGGTTGTGGAGGTTGGTGGCCGCCGCCTGGAGGTAAGCCTCCCGGGTGACCTGGCCCTGCGTGGTGGCGGAGCGCCACGCGCCAGACCCCGTAAACGCGGCGGCCCTCGGGTTGCCGCAGCATCGGGCGACGCGGTGGTTGCACCCATGCAAGGCACCGTCGTTCGGGTCGCGGTGTCCAACGGGGATACGGTCAAAGCCGGTGATCTCCTCGTGGTGCTGGAAGCTATGAAGATGGAAAATCCGGTCACCGCGCACCAGGCCGGGACCGTCACCGCCCTCACCGTGCAACCAGGCAGCCCCGTCACCCTGGGAACCCTCCTCTGCACCATCACCCCCTAATCCGCGCGTGTCGGGCTTTCCCGTCGGGCGTGTCGGGCTTTCCCGTCGGATGTGTCGGGCTTTCCCGTCGGGCGTGTCGGGCTTTCCCGTCGGATGTCGGGCTTTCCCGTCGGATGTGTCGGGTGCCCTGCACGTTGCTTATTCCGCGCTGCGCAGGAGGGCGCGACACACGGTGCGCCAGCGCGCGACACACGGATCATCAGGGCGCGACACGCGGGACGGGGCAGCGCGACGCGCCGAACGCGGCACAAGACGCGAAGCCGCGAAAGGGAGGTCAACTGACTGCGGCGAGCAGTTGCGGCCGCGGGTCGGGCGCGGCGGCGCGGCGAGCGTCAGCGGTGGAATCGTCGGGCTCACGCTGCGATTCCCGCTC
>JAJPIR010000172.1 GCA_021324675.1 Actinomycetota bacterium | reverse complement strand
GAACTGGTGAAGACACGCCACCATCAGCCGCCACCACACCCGACGGTGGGGCCAGAACCGATGAAGAAAACCGCACCAGCCGGGGCCAGATCAGATGACCACACTCACGCGTCCCTCTAGCGCCGCATGAGCGGCTGAATTTACGCTCATACCGATGAGCGGAGTCTTGCGGTGTCCGCAGCTTGATCAGCTTATGGTGACGTTGTGCATGTGTGGTTGCACATCGTTTCATGACGCTCTGTTCCTCTGGGATGGACCACGAGCCTCCCCTGGCGTTGGTGAGAGCCGTGATTCGGCTATGTCAGGCCTTTGGCGATCTGCGGCGATACGAACAAATGGCATCTACCAGGGGTGGGCATTTAAATCTGGTCACGATTCGTCGAGTTCAGCGAGGACCGAGATGGCGAGTTTGCTGAGCCTGCTATTGCCCAGATGGAGTGCAACGGTGCGTAGTTGCCGGTAGGCGTCAGTCGCTTCGACCGGTCGCTGCCACGCTCGGTAGAGGTCACCGAGGTGCCTGAGCGCCCATGCGACGCCCTGCACGTCGTGATTGCTCTCGTAGTATCCCAACGCAGTGCGCAGCACTCGTTCGGCTTCCCCGAACCGACCCGCCAGTCGGAGAGCGACGCTGCGGTGCACTGAGATCCATGCCTCGCTGCCTGCGTCGTCGCTCGCCCTGGCCACGTTTTGGGCTTCGGCAAGTCGGTCGAGTGCCCTGTGGGGTAGGCCGGCGGCACAGTCCGCGTCGCTCATGTGCACGAGAATCCAGGCGATGTGCTGCTGGTCACCAGTCGGCTCAGCGGCCCGGAGAGCTTGCTCGTATTCGGCCAGCGCCTCACGTGTGCGCCCCTGGTCCAGCCACCAGTCACCGAAATGGGTATGTACCCAGGACAACTTCTGGCCGACAAGACCATGCTGACCCAGTAGGGCTAATGCCTTGCGGTACAAGGGTTCTGCCTCGGGAAGGTGGCCCATGTCGCGCAGGGCCGCGGCCCGGTGCACGAGGGCGTGCACCTCAGCGTGGGGATCTTTATTGGCCGCGGCGGCCCGCGCTGCGAGAGTGAATATGTGGTCACGGTCCTCATGATCGCCACGGTGCTCCAAATACGGTCGTAGCGCGCCGACCAAGCCCAGCGCCGCAGCCCATTGCTTCAGCTCCACGGCCTGTTCGATGGCGGAGAGCAAGTTGGTCCGTTCGAGGGCGTACCATTCCAACCCGCCCTGCGTCGGCACATCCTCCGAAGGTGCTTGCTGTGCCCATGCGTTGGCTTCCGTGAGGTAGTGCTCGATCATCCTGGACACGGCCGCCTCCCGCTCGGGCCCGGTGTCCCATGCTTCGGCCTGCTCTCGCGCATACAGCCGGAGCAGGTCGTGAAGCCCATACCTGCCGTTCTGCTTGCCTTCCACTAGATGCCCGTCCATCAGGTGGTCGAGCAGTCGGCGGGTCGTCGTTTCGTCGTGGTCGACCAGGGCGGCGACCGCCGCACGATCCACGTGTTCTCCACGCAGTAATCCCAGCAGTCGGAATGTCCTGGCCGCGGCGCTCTCCAGGCTTCGATAGCTGACGTGGAAAGAGGCGGCTACCGCCAGTTCACCGCTGGTCAGCTCGGTGAGTCGTGCACGCTCGTCGCGTAGCTGGGCCACCAGTTCGGCCAGCTGCCAGTGCGGCCGAGCGCGCAGTTTCGCGGCGACGATGCGCAGCGCAAGAGGGAGTCCGGAGCATAGCCGAGACAATTCGGCGGCCTGCGATGGTTCGGCATTGACCCTCGTCTGTCCCAATTGCGTGGCCAGCAGCGACATCGATTCCTTTGGTGACAGGCTGTCCAACCGCAGTAGCAATACGGAGTCCAGCGTCGCGAGCGGCTTCCTGCTGGTGACAAGCACGAGTGCGTGTGGCGAACTTGGCAGCAGCGGTGTCACCTGTGTCGCGCTGGCCGCATCATCCAGAACGAGCAGGCAACGGCGATGTGCGGTAAGCGAGCGGAACAGCGCGGCGCGCTCATCGACCGACCGAGGTAGGTTCTCCCGCAGGCCGAAGGCACCGAGCAGTTGTCGAAGTGCCTCTGCGGTGGACATGGGTGACGGGCTTGCACCGCGGAGCGCGAGATGAAACTGCCCCTCGGGTGCGGCAGTGGCCAGTTCGCGCGCGGCGACCAGAGCAAGCGCACTTTTGCCCATCCCCGGTGGACCGCACACGACAACTATGACCGGACCCCCACCCAATCCGTTGGGTGTGGCGGATACGCCACGGATCGCCGACAACTCGGCCTCACGGCCGATGAACCCGCGCGGCGCAGCGGGCAACTGAGCAAGCGCCATCGGCTGCGGCATCGGCACGTGAACGTGGACATCCCTAGCCGAGCCGACCATGACCAGCTTTTCCACATAACCGCCGACGACTATGGCCCGTAGCCTCGCGGGCAGCTCTCGCTGGTCGGCCAAGTACCCAGCGAGCACAGAAGTGGCCTGCTCAGGCATGCCCTGCAATTGTGTGAGTACACCTCGGCCGCGTTCGTCACAGGCCAGAATCTCGCCTAGCACTGGCCACTGTGCTGCTAACTCCGCCTCGTCGGGCTCCGGGACGGTCACCGTCAGAAGTTCAGGTCGCCCTGCACCGTGCCCACGTTCACGATCTTTCCAACTGCGGCGTTGCCCTGTACCTGCACCGCGAACTCCTGGTGCTGCTCCAACTCACCGAGCACTGTGGTCAGCTCGTGACGGAATTCCGGATCCCCGTTCAAGCGCTCACGCACAGCTCTCGCCAGCGCGCTCCGTGCCTCCAGGTCGTCCGGCCTTTGCTCCCAGATGGTCAAGGCCGGCTCCCCGCGCATCCGGCTGCGGACAGCGTTGACTACTCGACCAAGAGCTGTCCACAGTCCCTTGCCGGCCTCGCCAGCGAACCCTTCAGTCGACTTCGCCAGCGCCATGCCCACTACTGCCATCGTCGCCGGATCCATCGACGGATTGTCCCGCCGGGCGCGGCGAGTAGCCAAGCCCATGTTGCGGAGGAATTCCCCCGGCGTGCGGATCAGCTCATCTTCCGTGGGGTGATCCAGCAGTCAGAGCTGGGAGCTCTCCGGATTAACGCCGAGATCAGCGGCGTTGCGGGCGTCGGTGTGGCCTTCGCGGATCCTCAGGTGGATGGCGTGCGGCGGACACCGGCGGTGCGTAGGAGGCGTTTGACACTGCGGAGGCTCACGCCATGGGTTGCGGCGAGGGAGGCGGCGCTGGCGCCGTTTCGGTAGGCGGTGATCAGCTCGGCGATCTCGCGCTCACAGAGGCGGTCGCGCAGGCTCCACGGACGTTTCGCGCTCGGTCTCGCAGCACACACAAGGTTGGTGAGCGCTACGGTGTGGCAAAGCTGCAAGTCAGCGGCTTGCGGGGAGTGCGAGTAAGCGGTAAGTAGCTCCACCACATGTTATCGGGCCCTGACCAGGGGTTTTGCGGAGTTCTGTCGGCTGTGTGGGTGTGCCGGTGTGAATGTCCTGTTCAGGTGCCACTTTGCGGGTTCGATTCCCTCAAGGTCTTTAGGGTCTGGTGCGCGGGCCGTGGTTGCCGTGCACAACGTCTGCCACCTCCTACGTCCACCGATGCCGAACGGCCCCCGCGCTGGATGTGTTGACGAGTCCGGCGTATGCGGATTTGGCGAGCCCCTTGGGGTTCTGGGCCGTCTACGTGCGCCCGTTGCCGTGTCGGTGGCGGCGTGCATCGCGCTTGGGGCAGGCTTTCCGCATGTCTCAGCCGGACATACCCCCATACTCGGACCTACTCTGGCCGATGATCGTTTGCAGTGCGCCGTCTCGGCGGCTCCGGATCGATCGACGAGATCGCAGAGGCGGTCGTAGACCACGAAGGGTTTACCGAAGAAGCAGCAGCAGGTTCTGCACGGCGATGGCCTTGCCTTCTCAGGTTGTCGAGTAGGTGGTGTCGGGCGGACGCTGGCGATGCGCAAGGGGCGGGTGATCACGGTGCAGGCCGACGTGGCCGACGAGGTGGCCGTCTCTGCGGTGTTCGACGCAGCGGTGGAGACCTTCGGCGGGGTGGATGTGGTCGTGCACGCCAGGTACTGCGCGCCAACGGCGGCAGCGTCTAACTCTTCTTCCCGTACACCCCTCCTCTAGACCGGTTGATCGTCGCCGAGGTGTCGAATTGGAAAGGGAACGATGTTGGCTAGCCAGCCGACAGGCTCGCCGAGAAACCTCGGCATACTGATGCGGGCGTGCATCGGTGCCTTGTGTCGACGTTTCGGGTCAGACTCATATGGTCGTTTACGGGGCCGCCCGTGGCAGATGGAACTGGGGGTCGGGTGCCGGTTGACGTCGCTGTTCGTGGTGGCCACCCGGTTGATGGCGCGGTGGAGAGGGTCGATCCGTTGGATGGTCAAGTGTCTGCGGTCAGGACCTCCAGCCAAGGTCGCTCTGGGCTGAGGAGGTGGCCGGGGGTCTGTGAACGGTAAGGCGATTATGACGGTTTTTGAGAGGGGGATCCTCCAAGGGGTTGGTGGTGCGCTTGTGCGGCGATGTGGACCTGGGCCTCGATCGGTCGTCGCATTTGGTTGGTGGGTGTGTGGTAAGAGCTGCGGGTGAGGAAGCATGTGATGCGTGGCGTTTTCTGGACGGTGGCCTGGGTGGCCGTGCTGGTCATCGCGGCGTGCGGCGGTGGAGATAGCGGCGCAAGTTCGGGGTTCGCCCCGGGTAACCAGGTGTCGATTGCGGGTCAGGAAATCAACGTCGTGTTGCCGTACAAGATCCCCGAGCGGTTTCTAGACGAGTTCGCGCGTCAGACCGGTGTGAAAGTGAGTCTTAACGTCACCAATTGGGATTCGGTGCACGCTAAGCTGGTCGTCGCCAATACGGCGAAGACCTACGTCGCCGACGTGACGGAGTTCGATTGGTCCTTCACTGGCCAGTTCGCCGCCGCCGGATGGTACGAGCCACTGGAGAAAGTGATCGATCCAGCCCTAATAAGGGACCTATCCCAAGCCGACGCAGCCTTTAATACGGGCGGACACACCTACGCGGCCTGCTATTCGAATGACTATCGCCTGTCGCTATACAACACCAACATGTTTATGGCGGCCGGTCTGCGGGAGTTCCCGAAGACGTTCGCCGAACTCGGCCTGGCGGTGGCCAATCTGAAGGCCTCTGGCGTGCGCTATCCGCTGGGCATACCGATGGCTGCCACGGAAGGTGGCGTCACACCGTGGTACCTGCTCACCTTGGCAATGGGCGGGCAGCTGTTCGACCAGCACTTCAAACCCCTGTTCGCCGACCCCGGCTCGGCCGGCTACCGGGCCCTGCAGTTCGAGGTCGACGCCGTGCACAACGGTTGGGTGTCACCCGGCAGCGTCACACTGGACAACGCGCCGGCGTTTGACCAATTCGCCGCAGGCTCCAGCGCGATCCTGCTCGCCTCGAGCCCCGGCAATCTACCGACCGCCAACGACCCCAAGCAGTCGAGCATCGCGTCCCACGTTCAGCCCGCACTTATTCCCGGCATCCGCGGCCCGGGCATGACTTTTGGCCTGCCCGAGGGCCTGGCGATCCCGGTGACGGCCAAGCATAAAGACGCGGCCCGGGCTTTTATCGAGTGGTGGATGCAGCCGGCCAACCTTCGCCTGCTGTACCAGGAAGCGGGCATGTTGCCCTGCCGCAGCTCGCTGATCGCCTCCATGGCCACCAGCGGCGAGCTCCCGGGTGGCGGCGTCTTAAGCCAGGAACTCGCTCACGTCGTGCCGCTGTTCCCGCAAGGCGCACCGAAGTGGTATGGCCAGTTCAGCTCCTCCGCGCAGGGTCTGCTCAACGCCGCCGTGAAAGGCGACCTGAGCGTCGAGGCGGCGCTGACGCAGCTGGCCGCGAAGGCCAGGGAGCTGGCCGGGTCGTAGGCACGATGGGCTCAGACATCCTCAAGCGGCAGGTTGACCCCGGCGGTGCGACATCAGGGCGAGGCTCGCGATCGGTCGATGTCGCCGCGCAGGAGTCAACTCGGGTGGGGATGCTGATGGTGGCACCCGCGGTGATTATCACCGCGGCGCTTGTCGTCTATCCGCTGATTAAAGGCTTCCAGACCAGCCTCGAGTCCGCGGATACGGCTGTCGGGGGGCAACCACGCTTCGTCGGCCTAGGCAACTACGGCGACGTACTCAGGTCCTCGACCGCGCGCGACGCCATCGTGCACACGGTCATCTACGTGGCCCTGGCGGTGACATTTGAGCTCATGCTCGGGCTGATCGTGGCCGTGGCGCTGCACCGGGCCTTCCGCGGACGCGGCATTGTGCTGGCCATCCTGCTTGTGCCGTGGGCGCTTCCTTCAGTGGTCAGCGGCGTGCTGTGGCGGCGTGTCTTCGATCCTGACAGTGGGCTGCTCAACAGCATGCTGCAACAGCTGCATCTTGTGAGTCATCCGCACGTTTGGATGGCCAGTCGCGGCTGGGCACTTGTCTTGATCGCGCTGGTGCATGTCTGGGGTGTTTTACCGTTGGTGAGCCTGATCCTCATCGCGGGACTGCAGAGCATCCCCGAGGAGGTCTACAGCGCCTCGGCGGTCGATGGCGCCACACCGCTGCGCCAGTTCCGTCACATCACGCTGCCGCTGCTTCGACCCTCGATCGCAGTCGCGCTGACCATCGGCACAGTCTGGGCGATCAAAATCTTCGACGAGATCTACGTGCTCAACGGCACGGCACTCAATACCCGCTCGATCCTCATGGAGGTCTACAACACCACCTTCGTCAACGCCGACTTTCCCCACGGCACTGCGCTGGCGTTGCTGCTCACCGCCGTCACCGCGCTATTGGCGGCCGGCTATGCGGTCGCCTTCGGGAGGTCGACAACGTGATCCGCTTCCCTGCCGCGCAGCTATTACGGATCGTGGCGATCGCCGCGATCCTCCTATGGTCGCTCGCGCCGATCGGACTCGGCGTGATCACTAGCCTGTCGACCCAGACCGACGTGCAGGCAGTACCGGCCCGCTGGTTGCCCCATCACGCGACACTGGACGCCTACCGTTCGCTGCTGGGCGGCAGCGGTGACTTTCGCGCTGGCGGCACCGTCTCGGAAAGCGGCGCGTTCACCCACGCCCTGTGGAATAGCGCATCGATCATGATGCTGTCGACACTGGCGATCTTGTGTGTCGCCATCAGCGCGGGATACGCATTCGCCCGCCTGCGCTTTCCTGGTCGCGGTGCGCTGTTCTGGGCGATTGTCGCAACGACTGTCGTCCCGGTGTTCACCGTGGTCATCGCCTTGTTCGGGTTCCTGGCCGACGCGCATCTCATCGACCGCAAGCTCGGACTGGTGCTGGTGTTCGTCAGCACCACCACGCCGCTGGCGATGTGGCTGGTGCACAACCACGTCAAGCAGCTGCCCACCGAACCGGAAGAGGCTGCCCTCCTCGATGGCTGCACCCGCTGGCAAGCGTTCTGGCACGTGGCCTTGCCCCAGATGCGCTCAGGTATCGCCGCGCTCAGCGCGATCATCGTGCTGTTGGTGTGGGGGGAGTTCCTGATCCCGCTGCTGTTGACCTCAACCAACGCCAGCAAGCCCGTGACGGTGTTCATTCCCGAATACATCGGCAAGTACACCACCAACTACCCGCTACTGGCCGCAGCGGGCGTGCTCGCGATGCTGCCCCCCACCGTCGTCGCCCTCGTCCTGAATCGCCACATCCGGGGAATGCTCAGTGGATCGTCCTGACACCGCGTCGACCTGCGGAATTGTCCTTGAACACGTCCACAAGGAATTCCCGGGCGGTATCGTCGCCGTACGCGACCTCAGCCTGACAGTCGAGCCCGGTGAACTTGTCGTGCTCGTCGGTCCCTCAGGCAGCGGCAAAACCACCGTATTGCGGATGGTCGCCGGACTCGAGACGGTCACAGCCGGGCAGGTGCGCATCGCGGGCCGTGTAGTCACCGGCCTGTCCCCCCGGCATCGCAACGTCGCGATGGTCTTCCAAAACTACGCGCTGTATGCGCACATGACCGTCCGAGCGAACATCGGCTTCGCACTGAGAATGGCGGGCACGCCCAAGCGCGAGATCCACATGCGAGTAAACCAAGCAGCGAACATCCTGGGCATCACCGAGCTGCTCGACCGCAAGCCGGGCCAGCTCTCAGGTGGCCAGCGCCAACGTGTCGCCATGGGACGGGCCATCGTCCGCGAGCCAGCGGCGTTCCTGATGGACGAGCCGCTATCAAACCTCGATGCGAAGCTCCGCGTCGAGATGCGCGCGGAGATCACCCACGTCCACCGGCGCATCGGTGCACCGACGCTGTATGTCACCCACGACCAGACCGAGGCCATGACGATGGGAAACCGCGTGGCCATCCTTCGCCAGGGAAGGCTCGAACAGATCGGCACACCGCTGGAGCTCTACGAGCGGCCCGTCAACGTGTTCGTCGCTGGATTCATCGGCTCGCCGGCGATGAACCTCCTCCCAGCCAGACTCGACAGCTCCGGTGACGACTGGTACGCCACGGTCGGTGGCTGCCGCATCCCGATCCTTCCCCCAGCGCGCGTAGCACTATGGCCATTCGCTGGCCACGACATTCTGCTGGGACTGCGCCCGGAGGACCTCGTATCCACCGAGGACGCGCGCGACAGCGAACACGGAATCATCCAGGCGACCGTGGCCCGAACCGAGTCACTGGGATCCGAGCTCCTCGTGTACCTGTCCCTCAACAGCGACGTCACCTCGCCGCCGCTGACGGCGCGCCTGGACCGCCGCACCGCGGTGCAGCAGGGCACATATACCCGGATCGGCGTGAATCTCCAGCGGCTCTACTTCTTCGACCCCACAAGCGGTGCCGCCATCAGATGAACACACCACCCAACTGGCCCGCTCGGCGCGCATACTGCCGATCGACTGTCCGATCTAATCCCACGGCAGTGCTGCGGGTAGGTGCTGACGCGAACGAGAACACCTCCAGTCCGGCGGATCCGTTGACGCGCCACTTATGTCTTTTAAGTTGCGACCTACCTCAACAGCCTCGCCCGCCAGCTCATCGTTAACGACATCCAAGACAAAAGTGTTATCCGCCAGCTGGGCAACCAAGGTCGCGCCCTGATACGTGCTATAGGCGGCCGGGGAAGTTCAGAAATCCGTTTAAATCTCAGCTCCTGGATGAGCCCACCAGTAGCACCGTGTCAACATTTTCAACTGAAACCTGGTCCGCCCAACCTCATGAGATAAGACGCAGCGGAACGCCCTCACATGCCGCTGAGCGTGCGATGAATGCCCGGCGTGGGCGGGCTACGGAGACGTGGTGGTCGGTGTGGCCTACTCGGATCCTCGGATGGATAGTGCGCGGCGGACGCCGGTGGTGCGTAGGAGGCGTTTGACACTGCTGAGGCTCACGCCGTGAGTCGTGGCGAGGCAGGCGGCGGTGGCGCCGTTGCGGTAGGCGGTGATCAGCTCGGCGATCTCGCGCTCATTGAGGCGCTCGCGCAGGCTCCACGGACGTTTCGCGCTCGGGCTCGCGGCGCGCACCGGTTGGCGAACGCCACGGTGTGGCAAAGCTGCAGGTCAGCGACTTGCGCCGAGTGCGAGTAAGAGACAAGTAGCTCCACCAGAGATTCTAATTGTGCCCTGACCAGGAGTTTTGCGTGAGTTGTGTCCGGCCGCTTGTGTGTGTCGGTGTGAATGCCCTGGTCAGCGGCTGTTTTGGGTTCGATTCTCTTAAGGTGTTTTGCTACGTTTTGTTGACATTTCGTTACTTACGGTGTCCCGCCACGGTGCTCCCGCAACCGCTGGATAACAACCACAGGCCGCGCAAACTGGGCCTCTTAGTCATGATCGGTCTACAGGCCACGATCCGCCTCGAACTTGCCACGGTAGGAAGCTGGGTAACGATCGGCGAACACCGTCAAGGAGGCCGTCTAGAGATCTTTAGTCAGCGGCTTGACGAGTGCTCGCAGGTGGTGACGATCCGGTGTTAGCTCACCTGAGAAACCCCGAGTGGACTCGGCAAGGGTGAGGGACAGTTGTGGATTTTGGGTTGAGGCACGAAATCAGAAGCGCTCTCGATAGGCGCGCGGTGGTGGCAGTTGCCGTGTTGATGGGTGTCTTCGTGGGTGGCTGTGGCATCCAGCCTCGGGGACCGGTGTCGGAGCCGACCCCGGCGCTGGCCGGGGTCCACCCGTGCGACCCGGCTGCGCTGGGTGCTCCCGCGCCTAGTGCTGGTCCAGACGGTCTGTTCCGCGGTCCTGGGGGTGTCACGTTTAGCTGCGCCATGTTGACCGTGCCGTTGGATCATGCTGGGTTGCGGGCGCCGCCCCAGCAGCCCGGCCAGCTGTCGTTACCCGTCGCGATGGCCGACAGCGTCACCGCGCCGCGGGGTGTGCTGGTCTGGCTCGTCGGCGGCCCAGGCGCACCAGGCGTGGGATTGACCGCAGTGATCGCCCGCCAATTCGACCCGGAAGTGTTGCGCAACTACCGGCTGGTGTTGTTCTCCGCACGCGGCACCGGTCCCGGCGCGCTGCGCTGCCCACAACTACAGCAGGCGCTGGATGACCTGGCTGCACCCGGGCCCCCACCCAGCGCCGTGCACGCGTGCGCCCAATCCCTCGGGGCTCATCGGCGGTTTTACACCACCGCCGACACCGTGGCCGACCTGGAGATACTGCGCCAAGCGTTGGGGGTTGCCACCCTCACCCTCGCCGGGACTTCCTATGGCACCTTCGTCGCCGAACGCTACGCAATCACCCACCCTGACCGGGTGTCGCGGTTGGTGCTGGACTCGGTCGTACCGCACGACAGCTTCGATCCATTGGAAATCACCGCCTTCAACCGCACCGGGCAAGTGCTCCAGATGGTGTGTACCCAAATCCGGTGTCCCACCGACCCAGCACACGACCTCGCGCAAGTAATCTCGGTCCGCCACAACGGCCCACAGCTGTTCGATGTCCTCAGCGGGCTGACCCATGGTGCACCAAGACTGACCGGTGCGTTAGACGCGCTGCACAATGCGGCACAGGGTAACTATGCCGCATTGGACGCAATCATCGCCGCCGAAACTCAACGCAGGGCCGCATCGGCCGAAATCTTTAGCCAGGGCCTATTCGCCACTACGGTCTGTGAGGACTTCCGCTGGCCCTGGGGCACTGCAGAGACCCCGGTCCCTGACCGGGCCGACGCCACCACAACCGCCGTTGCCGCGCTGTCGGACGCGGTGCTATTCCCCTACGACCGGGCCACCGCGGTCGGCAACAAAGTCGCGGTGACGTGTGAACAGTGGCCACCCACCCCGGTGGTGCCGTTTGCGTCCGACGCGCCGCTGCCCCCGGTGCCGACACTGCTCCTGGCGGGCGACCACGACCTGATTACGCCCCTGGCGTGGACACAGCATGAGGCCAGCCTCGCCCCCCACGCTCGGCTCGTCGTCATTCCCGGCTCCGGGCACATCACCCAAAACATCGGCAACGGCCCCGCAGGCCGCACCACCGTCACCGCGTTCCTGACCGGCCCATGAGGTGGCCACTTTGAGATGTTCACCCAACTGACCTAGAACAAAGCAGCCCTAATCCGCAAGCGGATTCAAGCTGGACTAGCTAGCAATGTTATCAACGGCGAAACACCGGAGAAGACCACCCGAGGGAGCAACCAGGCGACAGGCACAACTCATCGCGGAAGATCAGAACTATTCCCATCGCGGATCCTCTACGGGAACACGGCGATCGGCACCCAAGGGATTGGCGGGTTGCCATTGAGAGTCGTCATGGCGGAATAGCGATCGCAACGCACAAGTCCAGGGCGCCTCTCAGCAACTGCTAAAAACCGCATCGTCATGCAGTTTGAGTCGCAGACGCAATGCCCTCTTTTGCCGCTAACCGCGCGCTGAACGCCGGCAAGAGAGCTACGGATACGTGGAGGTTGGTGTGGCCTTCTCAGAGCTTCGGGTGGATGGCGCGCGGCGGGCGCCGGCGGTGTGGAGGAGGCGCTTGACGCTGCTGGGGCTCACGCCGTGGGTAGTGGCGAGGGAGGCGGTGGTGGCGCCGTCGCGGTAGGCGGTGATCAGCTTGGCGATCTCCCGCTCGTCGAGGCGCTCGCGCAGGCTCCACGGCCGCTGCATGCTCGGTCTCGCGGCGCACAGGGGCTGGTGAGCACTGCGGTGTGACAAATCCGCAGGTCAGCGGCTTGCACCGAGTGCGAGTAAGAGGTAAGTACCTCCACACATGAACAACCACATGAACCCCCTCCATGGCTGTTGACCTGGAGTTATAGCCGTCCCCGAGGTGTGCCCGAGTGACACATCCGGTTACTTGAGGGTAACTTCAGCGCGGCACTCGACGGAGTGGTACGGGTCCGGATGCTGGCGCGGTTCTCGATGAAGATCGAGGTGTGCAGCGCCTGGACTCCGGCGTGGCCAACGGCCTGTCCGCGGTCGCGACTGCCTCGGCGATCAGCGTCGCTAGCGTGCACCGCTCAGCGGCAGAAGAGTGCATTCGATTTCGAATTCTCTGTCGCTATTGGCGGTTCGCGTTGCCCGCGACGAGAGGCAGGAGATCGTCCAGCGACACGGTGAGATCACTCCCGGTGCCACGCTGTGCATCGCGGTCGAGTGTGCCGCCGTGATATCCGAGCCCGGCTTGTTCGACCGCTGACCCAGAAAGATCAACTGATTAGCATTGTAAAGATCAACTGCTTAGCATTGTTTTGGCTGGACGTTACGGATGAGCCTTCTCGATCGGTCAAGGCAGAATCTCGACGTACCCGTCGGTTCCGTGCACGCGGATCCACTGCCCATCGGGGATCAGCCGGGTGGCATCTACCACACCGACGACGGCCGGCAAGCCGTACTCCCGTGCGATCACTGCGCCATGGGTCATCAGGCCTCCCACCTCCG
>JAJPIR010000023.1 GCA_021324675.1 Actinomycetota bacterium | reverse complement strand
CTCAAAGACGCCGGGTACTTCGTCGGCATCGCGGGCAACCAAACCACCCGCGCGGGCCGATTCCTGCGCGAACTCAACCTGCCCTGCGATGTTCTGGCCACCTCCGACGACTGGGGCGTCACCAAACCCGACGTGGCGTTTTTCCACAAGCTCATCGCGGTCAGCGGCCACCAAACCCACGAGATCGCCTACGTCGGCGACCGCCTCGACAACGACCTGGGCCCCGCCGCCCACGCCGGCCTGCACACCGTCTTTGTCAAACGCGGCCCGTGGGGCTACATCATCTACCAGCCCGGCAGCGCAGACCTCGAACTCGACTCGCTGGCCGAGCTGCCTGATGCGCTCAAGACACTGCCAACTAGCTGAGATGGGGAAATAAGCCCGACGCCTCCGGCGGGCCTGGGCTCCGGGATGGCCCCCGGACTAGCGCAGGTATCCCGTCCCATCGGCGCCACAGGCGTAGCAGACCAGGGGTGGGAATCCAGGTCGTTCAGCGCATGCGGTGCTCCACCTGGATTCCCACCCCTGGTCTGCTTCGAGGCAAGCTCGCCGACGCGACGGGATACCGCTTCCAACCCCTCCGTGCGTGGTGAGGTCAGCACTACGGCCGGGCGACCAGCACTGATCACGCGGGCCAGTCGGTCACCACAGTGTGCAAGACAATCAGCGCATCACCAGACACGCGCTGGGCAACCGGCAGCCCGCCAGGCACCACCAAGGATGAGCGTCGCCGCCGGATTGCAGTGCACGACTGCGGTGCCCAAAACCCACCGAGGTGAATTTCATCAAGCCACTGGGTGCTCTGCCGCACCCCGAGCAAGGGAGCATCCTCACCCGGCGCGATCCGCTGAAAGCAAAATCCGGCCTCTTTGGCCGCATCTAGCAGCCGCTTGGCCGCAGCCAAATCCGGGCTGTCAGCCATCCCCAGTCACCTGCTCAGGGATCAAATTCCGCAGGTCTTCGATGCGCTGGATCACCTGCTCGACACCGAGCAACCGCGGCCGAGCCCACCCCCAGCGCGGCTGGATACTGATCGTCCGATCCGCACCATCGACATGCACCCACGGCCCGGTGGTGCCCTGGCTAGTCACCACACTCCGCTTATGCAGCGGCAAGCACGGCGAGCCTCGCTGACCCGCACAATCGGCGCAGCGACTCATGCCTTGCTCCCTGTCGCCAGCAGCGCGCGCCGCACAACTTGATGCTCCCTGGCCAACTCCGCGATATGGGCCCAGCGGCCAGGAAACACCCCACTGTCTTCTGCTAACTGGACCACCTCAGCCAGCAGCACCGCGAGCGCCTCAATCTCCTGCGCGGCATCCCCCACCGCAAGCCGATCTGCCCGGCTCACCGCACACACTCCGGGCAACGGCCAAGCCCCGGCTCAGTCAGACTTGCCGCCAGCACCACGGCACCGCAGTGCGCGACATAACAGCCCGCTTGACGATGCGCAGCGACTGATCGCTCCGACACCAAGTGCTCAACACGGGTCCGCGCGTCGATAACCCCGACGGGGCGCATTCCGCGCTGCCCAGGTATCCCAACCTGCGCGCCTGCACGCTTACTGTGTCGTCCTGCCATGGGAAGTTCCCTCGCCGGGTTCGGTGATCACTGCACCGCCATCACACCGAGCGCATCGAACCGACAGAAGGTCCCGCGTCTAGTCTGATTGCCTCCGCTCGCGCTAGTCCCGACCGGCACAGCCGCTCAGGTCGCACAGGCCGTATAAAGCCGTGACCACACATCTGCGTGTCTAGTTCCAGATGATGGATGCCCCGCTTTGGACCAGGTGATGGATGACAGCGCCTAGCCGGTTTTCTGTTGGCGTGGTTGGGTCCTCACCGATGCACAGACCTACGAACGTACCCGAGTAATTGCGGCATTGGATATCCATACGTCCTCGCCGGTCGGCTTCCCATAGCGGATAGCCCAAAAGCCGCAAACGCCGATTAGGTTGTTAGCCACATGCCGGCTGGTAGGGTACGTCGGGAATGCGCTGTTCCCATTGGGAGCGGGTGATAGCGGTTCCGGTGGAGCATAAGTACTGGGTGAGTCGGTTGGTGTCGAAATCTAAAATGCGGACCTCGGTGCCGTCTGGAGTGGTGATCGCGAGCGTACGACTGTCGGGGCTGAAAAATGCTTGGGGAGACACGCCGTAAGCCGCGACATCAGAGGCGCTGGCCCATCGCTGCGGCCTGCGGAGTTCGGTAACGTTCCAAAACTGTAGCGTGTCACCATGGGATATATCACCGTTGAAGGACGCCATGAGCGTGCGGCCATCAGGACTGAAATCCATCATTTTGGCGCCGCTGGCCGTATTGATGAGCGATACGATGGTTGGATTCCGCGCGTTGGTGATGTCGTAGAGCACGATCGCGCCGTTGGTTGCAACCGCGAAGAGGCGGCGTTCGTCGTCTACCGCAGAAGCTTCTGTCGTGTCGCCTTTAATAGTGTATACGGCAGAGGGGTGGCTGGGATCGGTCAGGTCCCACAGGCGAATGCCTTCACCGTCGGCTTCATGGGTGATGAACAGCCTATCGAGGTTACCTGCACTTCTAAGATCCTCGTGGGCTGTGAAGATAACCACGGGATGGTGGGGATCAGTGACGTCCCACACCTCGGCGGTCAAAAATGAAGAGACAGACGCTTGGTGGATGACATAGAGATTATGACCGTGCTTAGAGAAATCAATCCAACGGGCCATGCCGGTAGTGAGGGTATCGACCACCACTGGGTGCCGGAGATCGGTGATGTCCCAGAGCCGGACGATGCTCTTCGGCGGGCTGGATACGGCCAAGATGCGATGGTCCGGGCTGAGACTCGCCTGCTGGCCGATAAAGACAAAGGCGTGGTTGTCCTGTACAGGCATGTGTTGCGGATCGTAAGGTTCAGGAAGGGCGGCCTGCTGCGTGACGTGGTGAGCGTCG
>JAJPIR010000183.1 GCA_021324675.1 Actinomycetota bacterium | reverse complement strand
GGGGGTGATCTGGTCGGGGGTGTGGGTGTCGGGGTCGTGGGCGCTGACGTGGTGGGTGCGGACGATGGTGTATTTGGTGTTGGTGCCGAAACCGCTGTTGACCACGCAGGTGCCGCGGTCGATGTTGTAGCGCAGGGTGGTAGCGCGGCCGCCGTCGGCGAAGGCGGGTTTGCCCAGGATCATGTCGTTAGTGGCTTCGTTGCCGACGTGCAGGCAGGCGCGCATGCCGAAGCGGTCGCGGATTTCGGCGGGCAGCGTGCGGTCGTCGGGGCGTTGGGTGGCGACCAACAGTCCGATGTTGAACGCGCGGGCCATGTTGAGCAGGGTTTTCATCGCCAGGGTGGCGCGGCCGGTTTTGCCGCCGAGCTGCTCGTCGGCGAAAAGCACATGCACCTCGTCGATGAACACCAACAGCGGGTGCAGCCCCAGGTCTTTGCGGGCAGCCAGGTGTTTGGGCACTTTATTGGCGCCCGGGGCGTGGCGTTCCAGGGTTTCGGCTCGTCGTTGCATGTCGGTGACGAGCCAGTCCAGTTGGTCAGCGCAGGCGGTGATGATGTCGGTGCCCATGCCCACGAGGAGCGCGCTGGCCCGGGGGCCGAGGGGGTTCCAGTCTCCGGAGGGTTTGAAGTTGACGATGCGGATCTCGGTGGTGGCATCCAGCGCGGCACCGAGTGCGAGTAGGCGCAGGGCGGCGGTTTTGCCCTGGCCGGCCAGCGCGCCGAAGAGCCAGTTCGTGCCGATCAGGGGCGCGGTGATGGGTTCACCGCGGATGGTCACTCCCCAGGGCACCCCGGCGTAGACATCCACCGTGCCGTGGTCGAGCAACGGCCAGGGTGGGGCGGGCCCGTCGAGGGCGCCGGGGTCGGCGATCCACAGGTCGAGGATGTTGGCCTGCGGGCCGACCGCGGGCCAGGTCTCCACCTCCAGCCGCCCAAGGTTGGCGGCCAGTAACTCGGTGCGGGCAACGACGTCGGAGGCTTTCGTGCCCAGCGGCATCCGCACCTGCACTGCGGTGCCGTGGCCATCCCGGCGCGCAGGGATGGTGTAGACCAACTGGCCACCGTCTTTGAAGAACCGGTTCAAGGGGGCGATATTCAGCGTGGCCAGCGCGGTAGTGATCATCCGCTCGTCAATCCAGGGGTCGGGATCATCCCGGTGGGGGTGCAGCAAGAACCCCGCACCCGGAGCGTGGTCGCGGCCTTCCCAGATCGCCGCGACCACCCACCCGAGCGGCGCAGCCTTGAGCAGCCAGGCCAGCACCGCACCCACCGCACCCAGCACGCTGACCAGCCCGGTGAGCCAGGCGGGTATCCGTGCCCAGTCCATGCTGGTGTAGACGATGGCGAGGACGCCGCCCACGACGGTGAGCAGCAGCCCAGCGAGGGTGACGCGGTAGGCGCCAAGACCGAGTTTGGCCCAGCGGGCCGCCGCATCCGCCCGGATCAGCTCCTGGGCCGCCCGGCGGGCCTCCCGGTCCCCGATCAGGCGGGCGGCCCGGGCGTCTGCACGTAAGTCGCCGTGAGTGGCCCATCTCCAGCCTTTAGCGATCCACCGCGCATGCCCCCGCAGGAAAAACCAGCACAAGCGCCCGGCGTCGACGGGGGCCTTGCGTAACCGGTAGCCGATGACCCCTCGGAGCCGGGCCGTGCGCGGGGAGTCGGCCATCCTGCGCGTCAACCTCACCATCGGGGACGGCGAGCGGCCACGCCCGGCAGCTCGCACGGCCACGGTGATGCGGCCGGCGGTACTGGGCGGCCCATCAGCGGTGGTGGGGTCAGATGACGAGATCAGCGCGCCTTCCCGTGCTGCTGGTGGGGGTTGAGCTTGGGGGCCGTGGCTGGTCATCGACGGCCTCGCTTCTGGGCAGGCGAGTAGATGATCTCGGTGACGGAGAACATCCGGGCGATCGCGGCACCTGCGAACAGTCCGGGGATACCGAGGGCCACGGCCCAGGCGCGGGCGTCGGAGGTGAGTGAGACCACCGACCACTGCATGCTCACGATGACCACCGCGATACCCAGTGCCCGGGCCAGGTTGCTGCCCATGCGAGTGACTTCCTGACTGTGGCGAGCCAGGCGGTGCCCGGTGCGGGCACCACTGCGAAATGCCGCCAAGACCCCAAGCCCGGTAAGGGCCACCACGACGAGCAGCACGGCACTACCCGGTGTCTGGTTCATCGGGGCTCACCCCCATCCCGGCGGCTCTGGCCGGCGGCCGGGCGGTCTTCCAGCACGCAGCAGCGGCGGCAATACCGGTACTCACTCGGCGCCGGATGCTCGCTGCGGGTCTGCGGGCAGCGCCACGGGGTGAACTGGTGTCCGTCGGCCTGGCAGATCAGCGCGGGTGCGCAGATCGCACACCACCACTGCCCATCCGGGCCGATTCGCCACCGGTCGGTTATCGCCGCGTTGATCGCGGCGCCTTCAGTGCGGAAATGCCATGCGCGCTCTGGGAGGCCCAGAATGTGGCCGCACTGATCACAATGCACACTCACACAGGTGTGAACCTGTATCATGTTGATCACCTCGATTCCTCATCCTGGGTGTTGGGGAGACCCGGCCCGGCGGGCTTGCTGGCAGGCACGTGACCGCCGGACCGGGCGTTGCGTCAGCGATATCGCGACGACCCTGGTGAACCACTAACCGGGCGGCGCTGGTTGCGGCGAGCCGGAACCCGGCGAGTAGGCACACCAGCGGAATCGAGATCGCCATGACCTCACCACCGGTGATCGCGGGCGCGGCGGCGGCGCCAGCGGGCTCGGTAGCCGCACTTACGGCACAGTGGCGATCCGTGCTCTGCTACGGCGCCGCAGTCACACGTGCGGTCATCAGGGATGTTCAAAGGGATCCGCATGGAGGACGTCACCTGCTCCCCCGGCCGGGAGGCATCGGTCCTCAGCGGGACCGTGGTCGGTGTGTGGGCCGACGGACACGGCGAGCACCCGGCAGGTGAGGCCGTCCGCCCACCCGTGGCCAGATCGCTGCCCGGTCGACAGCGGCGTCCGTCAGGCTCATCTGCCGGTCCTCGCGGTCGACGGCCAGGAGAACCATTGCTAGGGCGACGACCACCACGGTGACGGCCAGACCCACGGCCGCGATCAGGACCAGAAGTCCAAGACATCGAGCATCACTCCCTCCGAAGGCGGCTGCGAAGCCACCTTCCCTCAGGCGCAAAGATTTGCGCTCTTAGCTGTGCGCTCGGAAGTATGCACCAAACCGCAGGCGCTCAGCAAGGCTATGCGTGTAGAACTTTGCGCGCAGAGATGTGAGCACCCAGGACTCCGCGGTGAACGACAAGAGGCGGCCTCAGGTAGAGGTGTGCTAAAAAATGATGGACTGCTCGCGTTAGCGAACCGGTCACCACCGTGACGGCAGGGCGCCCGAGGCGGCATCATCCAGCAGCTTTACACATAGAACTTTGCGCGGTAATCTGTGGGCGCAGTGCTTTGAGGAGGTACTCCGTATGGCTGGCACGCCGCCCCCTACCGTGACCCGCATCTACGCGAGCATCCGTGATCAGCTCGCCAGCGAGATCACCGCAGGTGTCTACCCGGCGGGAGCGCTGCTACCGTCTATTCGCGAGATCATGGAGCGATGGGATGTGTCCACCACCACCGCTCGCAGGGTCCTCGACGAATTGGCCGCAAGCGGCTTTGCGCGAAAGGAAGGCACCCGCGGCCACATCTCCACCGGCAGCGCCCCCCCAGCGCCTCCGGTCGGCGACTATGCGCGTAAGGCGCCCCCACCGATCACTGTTCCCGGCCGCCTAACCGTCAGGCCTGTTTACACGATCTCGGCCAGCGGAAGCATCACCTCGGACACCGACGGCGGGATCGCCGCGCTTGACGTCCGGGCGGAGCAACCGCCCGCCGATGCCGCCCTAGCTCTGGGGATGGCAGACCCCACGCGGCCGGTGATTGTGCGGCGCCGCCTGCAGGCCGCTGCCGACGACACTCCCGTCCAGTTCCGGGTCAGCTATCTCCCGGCAGAGTTAGCCCAAAACACTCCGATCGCGCAGCCCCACGCCATCCCCGATGCCTGGCCCGCCGCACTGACCACCTACCTTGGCAGGCAGGTGCGCCTGGCCAGCAGCCACGTCACCGCTCGCCACCCCACTCCCGAGGAGGCTGCCGCCCTGGCGCTCGCCTCCGACGCCGCAGTGCTCGTGCGGGAGGATATCTACCACGACCGGCGCGGAAACCCGGTCGACTTCACGCGGACCGTCTGGCCGGGAGACGCTACTCGCTTAGTGCTCGGCGGCTGATCCAAAGTCAGTACTGACCATGGGCTTCACTCCGAGCGGACGGCCCGGACCGTCGCCAGCGCGGCGGCGATCTCGGAAATCGCGCTGTCCGGTTCAGGCAGCACGACGGCCTGATGCCACGGCAGCTCGGCACGGATCTGCTCGACGGTCAGCTTGGCGCCCAGCAGGCCCCCGACCAGCGCTGCCACGGTATCGGTGTCACCCCCGAGCTGGACCGCGCTTACCAGCCCGCCGCGAAGCGACGGTGCCCGAGCAACGCACGACAGCACGGCAGTCACGGTGTCGTACGGATCAAGGCTGACGCCCTCGGCCGGCGCCTGCCAGGTTCCCGCACAAACCTGGGTCAGCATCTCCGCGAGCCGCGCGTCGGTGCCCACAGCGCGGGCAGCCTCGCGTGCCTCCTCGGCCGCAACCCTGACCAGCAAGGCCGGAGTTGCTCCCTCCAGCGCCCACGATGCGCACGCGGCGATCACCCACGCCGCTACCACGGCCGCAGCATCGGCGTGGGTAGCCCGGGACATCTCGATCGCTACCTCTCGGCGCCGGTCTGCCTGGCTGTGCGGCAGCACCCAGCCAATCGGAAGCGCACGCATCGCCGCCCCGTTGGTTGCCCTGCCCGAGGCCACCGCCTTGCCAGTGCGGCGGAAGTGCTCGATCGCCGCGGTCGTCGTCGGGCCCAGCCCCCTGATCATCGGCTCTCGGTCAGCCAGCTCCGCCAGGAACGCGCTCGGATCACAGCCGCCATCTCGCTCCGCCAGATGGCCGGCGACCAGCAGGGTCAGCGCCGTGTCATCCGAGGTAACCCCGCGCGGCCACCCTTCGCGGGCGGGCACCTGCTCAACTTCGCTAGCCGAAGGAACCGCACTCGCCCGGGAGGCGTTTTCCCACGGCAGCCCGAGCGCATCACCGCAGGCGTACGCCATGAGAGCGCCGGTGATGCGCTCGCCAAGGTCATAGACCTCTTCTGGGTAGAGGCGGTTGAGCAATCCATAACCCATGGTCATCGCTGAGGATCGCGCCACTGACCCATGTTCGATCGCCTGGCGTTCCTGTCCGCAGACCAGCGCGGCTCGGCTCAACGTGACCCTGGCGTGGGTCATGTCATAGCGGGTGCGGGAATTGGTGAACGTTTCCCAGGCGGTCGTGGCGAGTTCGTGGGCACGGCCGCCGTCACCGTCTTGCAACACAAGCTCAGCGCGGGTGTGCCATATTTTTGCGCGCTCGAGGGTCTCCTCAATGCTGATCGCGAGCTGCTCAGCCTCGGTGAGATGGTTCTCCGCGTCGTTGCGGTCACCCGCGCCGAGTCGTGCCCTTCCCAATGCATGCAGACTTTGCACAACGCCACGGGCGTCGGCAACCTCGCGCCGCAGCCGAAGAGCCATGCGATGGTAATGCTCGGCTGCGGCCCAGTCTTGTCTCGTTTCGGCAATGCATCCGACATTGGCCAAGATCGTGGTGTGGATCACCCGGTCACGATCAGCTTCGGGCACGCTCTCCAGGAGTTCTAGCGCATCACGAAACTGAGCTTCAGCTCCCTGGATATCACCGCCAAAGTATTCTGTCGCGGCGACGATGCCATAACAGCGGGCCCGCAGATTGACCGTATCCGGAGTGTCGGTCATGTCGAGAGCGGCATGTCCGTAACGCTGTGCCTCGCTGAAGTCGCCAAGATACAGTGCGATATCTGCCAGACGGATGAGCACGTGTATTCGGTCGGCGCAGCTGTCGATGAGCGCCATCTCAGCCTCGGCCTGAGCAGCGTCGAAGTCCCCCCGCACAAACTGAAGCTCAGAACGAAGCAGGCGAACACGGCTGTCCTCGACAGGCAGAAGCTTAATCAACCGTTCGGCCTCGTTCCAGTCGCCTAACACGATCAAAACCCTGGCCAGGCGGGGCCCCAACTCCTCGATACTCACGTGAGGCCGCAGCTTCTGGTACAACATCAGCGCGGTGTAATACATGCCGGCCCGCTCCGCCTGTGATGCTGCCCGGTACCCTGCCCGAACCATTCGATCAAACTGATGGGCCTGTTCGAAATGGAATGCAGCTGACGCCATTCCCCCGTTGCGCTCGAACCACTCCCCCGCGCGCCCATGCAAGTAGCGCCGCTGGTTGGCGCCCATCTCCGCATACACCTCGCGCTGCATCAGCGAGTGGACAAAGCTCACCTCACCCCGTGGCCCTTCCCGCATCAGCCGAAGCTCGCACGCCTTATTCAGCGCAGCTATCGCGTTTTGGATGTCCGCGTCCATGACATAAGCGATCGGAGCCAGCTCTTCGGACGTGTCCACAACCACAGATGCGGCTCTCAAAAAGTTCAGGGTAATGTCATCTGCGCGGGCAAGCCGACGCCGCAGAATCGCATCCGCGCGCGGCGGAACAACATCGTCTGCCAGACGCGACTCCGGCGCCTGGGTAATGAGACTCAGCGCTTCCCGCAGAAAAAATGGATTACCACCACTGAGCCGGAAAAGACGTTCTACGATAGAATCGTCAGCCTGCTCACCGATAGCTGCCATCTTGCGCACATACTCACCGACGTGCGCTCGCTCCAAGGGGACCACCGTCAAAGTCACATGCCCAATAGCGGCCCATTCAGCCATCAGATCGGCAAGCTGCGGATAGTCATTCAGCTGTTCTTCTCTAATGGTGGCCACTGCAAGCACAGGCATATGCTCCAGCTTACGGAACAGATAGTTCATAAAATACAATGTGTCCGGGTCCGCCGCGTGCAAGTCATCGACCAAAAGAAACAGCCCAACATTGCCAGCGGCGGCCCTGACTAAAACACGCGACAACTCTTCATAGACTCCCTTGAAGCTACCCGACCCTTCGGTGAGCCTTTCACCAATGGCGCCCAAGAACGTCCCAATGAATGGCACCGCATCAAGCAAGCGAGGCGCGGCACGTGCTAGCGTTCGCCTAATCTGGTCGGGAGTACGGCCCAGATAACCCGCAAACGCTTCCTTCAAAGGAAGCAACGGTTCCGCGCCCCTGCCCAAGCACCGCACCGGAATTAATGTCAACCCCCGCTTACGTGCCTCGGATCCTGCCTCGGCGGCAAGGCGTGATTTTCCCACACCTGATTCACCCAGAATCAGGACCACATGGCCTCTACGGGTTTCGGCTACCCGAGCGATGTGCTGGCGAAGCACGTCAAGCTCAAGCTGCCGATCAATCAATGGTTCTTGTGGGCTCTCGCCGCCCGCCTCGATTCCTTTGCTCCCTTTGCTGTCGCGATCATTGCGTGATGACATCGCAAACCAATCTCCGCGTGGGGCTGAGGCCCACGCGCCTACTCGACCTGGGTTACCGGCGGATCCAGGGAGAACTCGCCGGGTTCGGCTACCAGCTTGCGCCCAGCATGGTATGGCCGATCCTCAAGCAAGTTGGCATCGACCCTGCTGCTCGCCGCAGCGGCCTCACCTGGCGAGGGGTTCCTGACCACCCAAGCACACAGCGTTCTCGTCACCGACTTCCTCAGCGTTGACACGCTCCTGCTCCACCGGCTGTCCGTGCTGTTGGTCGTGGAGCACACCACCTGGCGCGTCTCCCTCCTCGGCATCACGGCGGACCCCAGCGGAGCCTGGAGCGCCCAGCAGGCACGCAACTTCCTGATCGACCTCGGCGATCCCGTAGCAGCTTTCAGGTCCTTGATCTGGGATCGAGACAGTAAGCGGTACCTCCACCGGGGGCAACCTCGGAGTTTGTGGTAACCACGTCGTGGAACGAGCGTCAGCGCGTGTCACGCCGATGAATCAAACGAACTCTCCACTGCGAACCGCTGAGGTGAACGCTGACCACTCACCCGCACTGAAGCGAAGCGCTGGCCCAGTGCTGTTCTTGCTGTCCCGTACCGCTCGGCTGCCGTCGCGCAGAGCCGCCACCTCCACGCAGGCCCCGCCGTTGCCATTGCTGAAACTGCTCTTGCGCCAGATGACGCGCTGGTACTTCATGATTCACTTCCGATGCATCGCTTGCCCTACAGCTGTGATGCCAGGGTAGTCATGAGGCTTAGGGATTCGTCAGGGCGCAGCGCGCTGCCGACAAGCTGCTCAAACATGGCGGTATACCGCTCGATGTCAGCTGGTCGTTCGAGGTAAAGCGCGCCTAAGTGATGCTCCAAGTAGACGCAGTTCATGCTCTCGGCGTCGGCGAATCGCAGCAGGGTAAACGCCGAGCCGATGGATGGGTGCTCGCCCGCGTCGAAGGGCAAGACCGCCACGGTGATGTGCGGCGAGCGTACAAGTTCGACGATGTGCTCAAGCTGTTGACGCATCACCTGGGGGCCGCCGACCACTCGATGCAGGACTGCCTCATCGAGGATGACACGCAGAGCCGGTGACTGAGCGGCGAAGATCCGTTGCTGTCGGGCTGTGCGGAACTCAACCAGTCTGGCGATCTCGTCATGGTTGGCATGTGGTCGAGTGACTGCCGTGATGGCCTCGGTATAGGCGGGTGTCTGGAAGAGTCCGAAGACAAGCCCGCTTTCGTAAGCCCACAACTCGGCGGCGTCTTCCTCGAGCCCGAGATAAGAACGCACAAAGTCGGGCACGGTGTCGCCGTATGCCGCCCACCATCCGCGCTGGTTTGCTTCGCGAGCGAGGCGGAGGAGCGTGTCGAGCTCCGGCGCGCCGACGTTGTAGAGCTGGGCAAGCAGTCTGACGTGGGTGCCCTTGATCGCCTGGCGGCCCAGCTCGATCTTGGAGAGCGTCGGCGTGGTGATCTCCAACCACTCGGCTGCTTCCTTCGGCGTCTTTCCGGCAGCCTCTCGCAACCGGCGTAGTTCTAACCCGAGCTGTCGTCGGCGGACTGTCGGTCCGGGGCTGTCGGCCACGCGCCACATTCTGGACTGTCCGGCAACACTTTGCCGCATCTTCACTCGATTGGGACCTGCCTGCACGACATTTCCTAAGATACGTTGCTTCACGGTCGGTGCCGGAGGCGCTTCGGTGTCGCGACATCGACAAGTCCACTCCGGGCTTTCGCTTGCCCGAGCTGCCCGGAGTGGGCGCCCCGTCATCTTTGGAGAAGCTCATGACCAGCCACCGCCGCCCTGGCTTCCTCGCCCGTCGGCGCGCACGCAAAGAGTCGGAGCCCGTCATCCCTATTCCTCGGCCCTCCATCGAGGTAGTGGATGGGCGGACGCGAATCCGGCATCGGGTTGCCACCGACGAGTTGCTTGCGCTTCCTCGGGCGGGCACGTGCATAGCGATCTGCGGCATGCGGGTGTTCGTTGCAAGCCTCACGGATCCAGGCCGCCGGCGCTGTGTCGGCTGTGTCCACCGTGAACCAACCTTCCGGCTGGTTACTGGTTGAGCCTCCCCCGACACAGCTCCTGGTAACCAGCCGGCTCCAACTCATCAAAGGCACCTACCGTGGGTGATAGCCCTGATCTGGCCGTAGCGAAGCGGCTGATGGACGGCGCCAAGGCGGAGGGCTTCCGGTTTGAACGGATCGCCGAGGGACCGGATGCCCCGGTAGTAGGCGTGCGCGACAGCGTCGGCTACCGCGATGAGATCTATCTGGCCGGTTTCTCCGATTCCTGCACAGCGATCCGACGCAAGCGGTTCTCGCTCATCGTCCCCGGTGGACTCCCCGTCATCGAACGCGTCAGTGGTGATGCCCTGACGGTACTGCGCAAAGCGGTATGCGAATGGATCGTGTAATTCCCATGAGATACAGGCCGTGACGGTACGGTGTCAAAATGTCGACGACGCCCGACGACATCGCTTCTCGATTGCGGTATGAAGCGGAGTGTCTGGAACAGAGGTTCACAAGCGATAGAAATCCACGCGTTCGAAAAAATTATGTTGTTGTTCGCGACCTGTATTTCTGCATTGATTTAAACGCCGATGAACACCAACGAATGCACACAATGAGATCAAGAGGAGACCATATATGGACCTCGATGCCGTCGGCGGCGAAGACGGCATCAAAGCTGTCGGTGAATTTGGCGTCCCGGTCACGGATCAGGAAGCGAAATTCGCTGATCCGCTCGCCGAGGTCCATCAGCAGGTTGCGGGCGGCCTGAGTGGTCCAGGCTGCGGTGGGATGAGCGCTTACCCCGAGCAGGTGCACCCGGCGGGTGCGCACTTCCATGACAAACAGGACGTAAAGCCTGCGCAAGCCTATGGTGTCGAGGGTGAAAAAATCGGTGGCCAGCAATCCGGTGGCCTGAGCGCGGAGGAAGGTTAGCCCGCTGGTGTCTGCTCGCCGTGGTGTCGGCCCGAGGCCCGCAGCGGCCAGGATTCGGCGGATCGTACTGGCCCCCAGGCGGTGTCCGAGCCCGAGGAGTTCGCCCTGGAGGCGGCGGTGCCCCCAGGACGGATTGTCCTGTGCCAGGCGCAGCACCAGGTCGTGCAGTTCGTCGCTGACCGGTGGGCGGCCAGGCTGGTTCGGATAGGTCCATTTTCTGGGGATCAGGCGGCGGTGCCAGGCCAGCAACGTCGCCGGGGTGACGATGCGATGTCGACGCAGGTGGTGCGGGAGTAAGCGGGTCAGGACGGACAGGATCGCTCGCTGCGGCCAGTTGACTCGAGGTCGGTTGACCTGACGGCGCAACAGCCCGGTCGCGGTGGCCAAGGGCTTGGGGCATGCGCACCTTCGTTGGCTGTTCGTCGGCAACCACACAACCGGGCTCGCTTCGCCCTCGACCTGTTCGCCGATCCCGACATCCGCTGAGTCAACGACACATTCCTGTGGTGGGCGGCGGGACTGTCTGGCCGTGCCCGCGCTGCTCGCTAGGTTGATCAGCTGGC
>JAJPIR010000053.1 GCA_021324675.1 Actinomycetota bacterium | reverse complement strand
GGAAACCTCAGCGTGGCATTGACGATCAGCGGGTCAAATGGTCTCATCTGATGATCAGGAAGGGAGCGACTGTGATGGCCGGCACCGGATGTGGGGCCTGTCGAGGGTGGGCGACCACGGCAGCGGTGGTGGTGTTGAGTGCAGTAGTTGGGATTGGCGTGGCGGCCTGTTCTGGAGGATCAGGCACACCCAGTGCCACGTCGAGCGCGACCACGTCGGCATTGCCGGGTGATCGCCACGGGGCTGGTGGTGAACAGCCGGAGGGGATCATCGGTCAGATCAGTGCGGAAAAGGGGTCTAGCTGGACGGTCACTGCTCAGGATGGCACCCGGTATAGCGTGATCATCACTCCGAAGACGCAGTTCGGTAGTCCCCAGGCGCCGGCGAGCGTGCAGCAATTTCCCGTCGGTAGCGCCGTGCGGGTGACCGGCACGATCACCGATCACACGATCACTGCGCTGTTGATCACGGCGCCCGGATCGCGGCACCGTGGCAGCACAGCACCCACCACATCGACCGCACCATCCGGCTGAGACAATTGATTTTCAGTGAGCGGGTCAATTGTGCGGTGTGCTGGTCGTGTGGTGTGGGGCGGATATCGCGACCGTCAGTCCGAGAAGTTGTCTGAATGTCACTGTGCAAACTCGCATCACCAGCTTTTGATCCCGATTCGGAACTAGCCGAGACGATCAAGGTGTCGGCCCGAGTCCACCAGAGCCTGATCTGGACTCGGCAGCGGCAGGCTAATCAGCTGCGCTCGATGCTGCGGGAGTTCTACCCTGCCGCCTTGGCGGCCTTTGCTGACCTGTCGTTCGCGTGCTGGCCGAATTCGGCGACGCCTCCGGCCGATACACCGATGGCAATACACGTCGCAACTGGGCTGGAATACCCGTGCCTCGGGAAAGAAAAAGTGGTGTTAACCCGCTACGCACGCAATAACCGCCTGACCGATGCGCTGTTTCAGCAAGCTTTCGCCGCGCTCACCCTCGCCCGGCGCCCGTGCCTTTATGACAAAATCGCGGGCCCGCGACATCGGCCATAATGACGCCCTGTGCGCCGCCTGTCTAACCGCCTCGTCGGCGTCTTGCACGGCTGCTTACGCCACCACACCATCTACGACGAAGCCACTGCTTGGTCCACCCCCCGGCTCACGATCACAACTACGCCGCCTAACAGCCCGAGCAGGACCCAGCAGGCTATCCGGTCAGACTCACACATCCAGCCAACGTCACGCCGCTTGACAAACGCAGAGCCCAGCGGGTATCCCGTCGCGTCGGCGGCTCGTCCCGAAGCGGACCCGAACGCTCGTGGATGCGGCGCTCAGATCGCACCCGTCAGCCGCCTGCATCGCGGTACAGGCCGCGTTTGTTGATGTAGCGCAGCAGGGAGGATGCTGACCAGCGTTTCAGCGTCCCGGACGGCCAGTGGCCTGCGATGATGTCGGTTGATGTTGGTCAACGTTAGTTGGTATTGGGTAGTGTGGTTTGTACCCAATTTGTACCGAGGTACCGGGCGGAGATCCTCGGCCAGAACCGAGCGCTTGGGTCCGAGCGTCCGTTGGTGGTCGTGTGTCGGAAGGAGTGGATGTAGGCGCCCGTCGAGGCGGAACACCGTTGGACGACAGCGTCGTTCAACGTCGCCGGGTGCGGGGCGATGATCACCTCGACACCTCGGAGTTCACGTTTAGTTTCGCTGCTGGGTCACGCGGGCTGGTTGAGATGAGTAGACCCGTTACGTCGATCACTTTGATGCTGGTGAAGTGTCTGGCCTAGATGATCGGGGGAGGCGCCGCCCCGTACCCCCGCGCAGTAATTGGGGATCTTTGCGCATCGTTGCGTAGCAAATGCTTCCCAAGTTCACCCAATTGTACGCCGCAACGAAGTATCTACCGAGTGTGCTGCATCTCCCTGCAGTGCTGATGTGAATCGCGATTGCGTGATCAAAACTCTAACCGGAGGCCCTAATGGAGGAAGCATCCAGCACGTCGAAGACTCCACCAGATGAGTCGTTTCTCGACACGACCCCGTATGGGTCTGGCAAAGATGATTCAGTCACCGACGTAACCGAGAATGCCGCAATTACCCACCATACGTGGGCTGTCAATGGTATGTCGATCCAATATACGGCGACAGCGGGCCATCTGGTCACAACCGACCTGTACAGTGCACGGCCGGCGGCCAAGATATTTTACGTGGCATTCACTGCTGGCGGCGGGACTGCATCAAATCGTCCAATCACGTTCTTTTACAATGGTGGCCCGGGCTCGTCGTCGGTCTTCTTGTTGCTCGGGTCGTTTGGGCCACGGCGAATCAAGACTAGCATGCCTGCCTTCACCCCACCGGCTCCGTACGCGCTAGAGGACAACCAAGACAGCCTGCTTGACCACAGCGACTTGGTATTTATCAACCCGGTGGGTACTGGCTACTCGGCCGCGGTCGCGCCGGGAACGAACAAAGATTTTTGGGGGGTTGACGAAGACGCGCGCTCGATCAAACAGTTCATTAAGCGGTACCTGACAGCATTCAACCGATGGAATTCTCCTAAGTTCCTCTTCGGGGAATCGTACGGTACTCCACGCACCTCTGTCCTTACCTGGCTGTTGCATGAGGATGGCGTGGACCTCAATGGCGTGGTGCTGCAGTCTTCGATTCTTGACTATTCCCAGGCAAGCAATCCAGTTGGGCTCCTGCCGACGCTGGCCGCCGATGCTTGGTACCATAAAAAGGTGACACTGTCGCCCTATCCTTCCGACTTGCCTACTTTTATGGACAGCGTC
>JAJPIR010000123.1 GCA_021324675.1 Actinomycetota bacterium | reverse complement strand
GTGGCGGTAGCGCGCATCGCGAGGAAAGCGATCGCGGACGAGGTCAGCTTCGGTGATAATCCCGATCAGGCAGTTATCGTCATCGACCACTGGCAGCGCAGTAAATCCGTGTGAACACAACAGAACCGCTGCCTGTTTTACGGACGTGTCCGGTGTCACCGTAATCACTGGTGTACTTATCAGGTCACGAGCGCGCATGGCCGCAGCACCTCTTTCGATCGGCTCCTTGCTGTAACAACGCTATGCCCGGGGACAGACCGGATACTGCGGCCGTTGGTCATCACCAAGGGTCAAGTCCTGAGCGCCCTGTAAATCGGTGGCCTGCTGATCATGCGGCGATGTCTTTGTGTTGGTTGGTGTTGCGGTGATCGGGGTTGGCTGGGGGTGGGTCAAGGCCCAGTTCGGTGCGTAGCAGGGTGAGTTGGTGGCGTTCCAGGTCGCTGATCGAGACCCGGCACCAGCGGTCGGCGGCGCGGATCATGGTGGCGAATACCAGCTTGAGTGCGGCTTTTTCGTCCGGGAATCGAGGGATGACCTTGGTGCGTCGGCGTTCTTCGACGAAGCTGCGCTCGGTTAACCGGCCATTGTGATCTTGTCAAGGCGTGTTGGGGATGAGGGGCGTGTTTTCGAGTCGGTTGCAGTGGCCTTTTAGCGCTTTGATGACTCGGTCATGGCGGTTGATCTCGTCGGTCCAGCCCCGTTGTGCGGCGTCGGCGCGTAGTTGGTGGATATCGGATAGCTGGTCTTGCAGCACGGGGAGGTGCTCGGGTCCGGGGATGAAGTTGTCGCAGGTCTCGCAGATGTTGGCGTAGGGGCAGGCGCCTGCGGTGAGGTGGCGGGAGCAGTAGCCGTGGGCCACGCGGGTCTTGAGGAATTCTGAGGCGATCCAGTCGATTTTGGCGGGCACGATCGGCCGACCGGCGGGTGCGATCGGGAGAGTCTTTCGCACCTTGCCGATGGCCTGGTCGTAGGCGGCCCGTAGGGCCGGTGAGGCGAGGGTCGCATAGCGCAGGGTCATCTCGGGGGTGACGTGGCCGAGGACAGCCATCAGGGCCTGCAGGCTCATCCCGGCATTGGCCAGCTCAGTGGCGTAGGTATGACGCAGCTGGTGTGGAGTCACGTTGAGCGGTTGTCCGCTGGGTCCGGTCAGGCCAGCCCCGGCCGCGGCGGTGCGCAGGCCCTGGCGGATCCGCCAGGCCGTGAGTCGCCGGCCGTGTTCGGTGAAGAGGAAGTCGGTGGGTTTGCCGGTGCGTGGGTGGGGGTGCGGCCGTTGCTGGCCTCGGTGCTGGGCCCAGGCGTCGAGAGCGGTGATGGTGGCGGAGTCGAGGGGGACAGCACGTTCGGTGCCGAGTTTGCCGAGCGGGACGCGCAGCCACGTGCCGGTGGGTCCGTAGTCGACGACGCAGCCGAGCTCGAGGTCCAGGCATTCACCCAGGCGCAGCCCGGCGCGGCGCAGGAGCAGGATCGCGGAGCGGGCGAACGGATCGTCGAGGCGACTGGCGGCGGTCATGAGCGCGGCGTCGGCGTCGGGGGCTAGAGCTCGGGGCAACGGCCGCGGCAGCCGTGGCACGTCGCTGGCGAAGACGAGCCGGCGCCGGGGCTGGTCGGCCCATCCCCACAGGGTGATGTCGTCCAGAAAGTTGCGGACGGTCAGCACGGCGCCGTGCCTAGCTGAGGCGGAGACCCGCTGGTCGCGGGCGACCCTACCTCGCCAGGTCCGGGTCTGGTTCCAGGTTAGAAAGGCTTCGATGTGGTGGCGTTCGAGCTGGGCGAGCGAGGTGATGCTGGGGAACTGCTCGCCGAGGAACGTTCCGAACGGGATGAGGTCGTTGATGAGCCCGTCGGTCGAAGACCGCGACAGCACTGCGGCGCGGGCCTGCACGTAGCGGGTCATGGCCTGGCGGATTTGCGCAGCGGGGACGATCGCGAGCCGCTTGTCGGCGCAAGCGCCGTCCGGGCCACGTTTGGGCGGCTGGGGTAGCTGGCCACATTCGAATAGCAGCTGGCGCAGGCCGAACAGCCGTCCGCGCCACTGCCTGAGCGTGGTGGCTGACGCGCTGGTGACTTCCTCAAGGGCAGCGGCGAAGCCGTCGAGTGTTTCCTTGTCGAGTTTGCCGGTCGGCGTGTGCGACCAGGCGATCACCGCCGGCACGAACTGGTCGATGACGCTGCGCGCCCAGTAGTAGCTCCACTCCAGCCGCCGGGCAGTCTCCCAGAGGCGGTGGAAATCCTCTGGCCACAGCTGACGGACCGTGGCGCTCATGCCGCCGAGATCCTTGGCCGCCAGCAGGTCAAGGTCGGCGCTGACCCGCCCGGACAGCGCGGCCCACGACAGCAGCGGCCAGGCCTTGATACGGCGCAGGTCGGCCAGCCGGGTTCTTGTCGGCCGGTCCATCCATTCACCGAGGTCGGGGTGTTCGGCGAGGAACAACCGGGCCAGGCGCAGCCTGTTACACAGGGCCCGATCGGTCAGACCAAGGCGCTGGCTGAACTGGGCATAGCCGCCCAGTAGACGATGATCGTCGTTGGTCGCGAAGCGGGCAACGGCAGCGGTCATCGCCCGATCACTGCCCGGGCAGCCGCGTACTCAGCGGCCAGATGCGCATCGGACAGGTGCACATACCCGGCGGTGGTCTCCGGGGAAACGTGACCCATCAACTGCCGCAATGCCAGCAGGTCGATGCCCGCGGCAGCCAGTTCGGTGCCGTAGGTATGGCGCAGGCGATGCGGCCGCACCCGGACCGCGCCTGAGCGCTGCCGGTGGTAACGGAACATGCTGCGCATCCCGGCCTCGGTCAGCGGCCCGCCCGCCGCCGGCCCATGCAGCACCACGAAACACTCCGCAGTGCCAAGCCCCGGCGGGCGTTCGCGGGCCAGGTAGGCCGCAAGCTCGGCGAAGAACAAATCATCGACAGGGACCACCCGTTCCCGGCCGCCCTTGCCCACGACACGCAGCTGGCGACGTCCCTGGTCCACATCCGCGAGCAAAAGCCTGCGCACCTCGCCTGCTCGCAGGCCGCCAAGCATCATGGCCAGCACGATCGCCCGGTCCCGGTGCGAGCCGACACTGGCCAAGAACATCGACACATCGGCGGGGTCAAGCGATTCCGGCAGCCGGCGTTCCTGGCGAACCAGCCTGCCACCGCCCCGCACCCGGCCCGGGCCCAGGTGGCCGAGTAACCCTTTCGACTTCGGCCGCAGTCCCTGGCCGCGCCGCGGCGCCGGCACCGGATTCTCGGCCCTGGCACCGGTCATCACCAGGTACTCGAAAAACGCCCGGGCAGCGGCAACCCGCCGGTTCACCGAGGCAGGCGCCGCACCCCGCCCAGCGTCGATCGGCACCACCTTGCTGCCTCGCCGCCTCGACAGCGACTGCCAATCGATCCAGTCGAAAACATCGGTGGGGACCAGATCACCCAGCCCGATACCGCTTTCCTCCAAGAAACGAGCCAGGCACACCAGGTCGAACGCGTAAGCCCGCACCGTCGCCGGGGAGAACCGCCGGGTCTGCAAATGACACAAAAACGCGTTCGCCAATTCGGTGCCAGCCCACGAGCCTTCCAGCCGGTGTGAACCGTCAACGTGCTTCACTGCCACCGTCATGATCACCCCACGGGGTCTGCTCAGGTTCAGGATGAACCCGGATGCCTCCCGGCCGGCGGACCTCAAGCAGCGTCGGAGTGTCGAGCCACCCCTAGCCGGTTAACCCATACCAGGTTGGTGGTCCGGACCCGGATGCGGTGGCGCACCGGGACCCGGTGAATGGCCAGCAACGCATCCAGGTCATCGGCAAAGCAGGCGACGGCCGCGGGATACTCTCGCCGATAGGTATTGACCAACCGGTCCGCCGCGACCCGCGCCGCATCCAGCGTGGGTGCATCGCGC
>JAJPIR010000311.1 GCA_021324675.1 Actinomycetota bacterium | reverse complement strand
CTGCTCGATTGCCCAGAGCAGCTCACCACGACCGTGTCAGCCCGGTCGTACTCGCCAAGACACAAAGGACGGCAAAACTGACAAGGAGCAACACGATGCGCACCGTCGTCGTTGTCGGCCACGGCATGGTTGGCCACCGGCTGGTGGAGGCCTTGATCGGTCGGGACACCCGGTACGAATGGCGAATCGTGGTGCTCGCCGAAGAGCGCAGGCCAGCCTATGACCGGGTCGCCCTCTCATCGTATGTCGACTCCTGGGACGCCGACGCGCTGGCCTTGCCTGCCGTCGAAGACGACCGGGTTGAGCTGCGGTTGGGCGATCCGTGCGTGGCGATCGACCGGCGCCGGCGCAGGGTCCGGACCGCATCGGGGCGCCGGGTGCCCTATGACGCGCTGGTGCTGGCCACCGGGTCAGCGCCGTTCGTGCCCCCGGTTCCCGGGCACGATCTAGCCGGTTGCTACGTCTACCGCACTCCCGAGGATCTCGATGCCATCCGCGCAGCGGCGCAGCAGGCAATGCACAGCACCGCGGCCGGTCGCCGTTCCGGGGTGGTGGTAGGCGGGGGGCTGCTCGGTCTGGAGGCTGCCTACGCGTTGCGCCAGCTTGGGCTGTCCCCTCACGTGGTCGAGATCGCACCCTGGTTGATGCCGATGCAGGTGGATGAGGGTGGCGGTGCGCTGCTTCGCCGGTTCATCGAGGGTCTCGGTGTCAGGGTGTACTGCGGCAACGCCACCAAGGCCATCGAAGACGACCGGGGCAGGTTACTGGTGCGGCTATCTGACGGCACCGAGCTTGACACGGATGTCGTGGTGTTTTCCGCCGGGGTGCGGCCGCGCGACCAGCTAGCTCGCGAGGCGAAGCTACCACTTGGTGAGCGGGGTGGGGTGCTGGTTGACGACGGTTGCCGTACTGCCGATGAGCACATCTGGGCGATCGGGGAGTGCGCTGCGGTCGGGGGGCGCTGTTACGGGCTCGTCGCGCCCGGCTACGCGATGGCTGAGGTGGTGGCCGACCGGCTGCTTGGCGGCACCGCCACCTTCCCCGGTGCGGATACGTCCACCAAGCTCAAGCTGCTCGGCGTCGATGTGGCCAGCTTCGGCGACGCCCACGCCAAGGCAGAGGGCGCTCTGGAGGTCATCCATAACGACCCGGTTGCCGGTCGATATGCCAAGCTCGTCGTGTCCGACGATGCGCGAACCTTGCTCGGCGGGGTCCTGGTCGGTGATGCCGAGCTCTACGGCACATTGCGCGCACTGGTCGGTGCTGCGCTGCCGGCCGACCCCGGTGCGCTGATCTCCCCGTCCGGCGGTGAGGTTGACGCGGGTGCGTTGCCGGCCGGTGCGCAGGTGTGCTCGTGCCACGCAGTCACCGTCGAGACGATCACCTCTGCGGTGCACCAGCAGGGGTGCAACACCGTGCCCGCCCTCAAGGCGTGCACGAAAGCGGGCACGGGGTGTGGATCCTGCGTACCGATGTTGAAAAAACTGCTCGCCGCGCAGGGCGTGGAGCAGTCCAAGGCGGTGTGTGAGCATTTCCCGCACAGCCGGGCGGAGCTCTTCCAGATCGTCGCCGTCACCCGCATCGGGACCTTCTCCGAGCTGGTGGCCAAGCACGGCACCGGGCGGGGTTGTGATATTTGCAAGCCGGCGGTCGCCTCGATCCTGGCCTCGTTGAGCGGGGTGCTCAACCCTGGTGGTCACATCCTGGACGGCGAGCAAGCGACGCTGCAGGACACCAACGACCATTTCCTGGCCAACCTGCAGCGCAACGGCACCTACTCGGTGGTTCCCAGGGTGCCCGGCGGGGAAATCACTCCGGAAAAGCTCATTGCGCTCGGCGAGGTAGCGCGCGATTTCGGGCTTTACACCAAGATCACCGGTGGCCAGCGGATCGACCTGTTCGGAGCCCGGGTGGAGCAGCTGCCGGCGATCTGGCGCCGGCTGGTGGACGCCGGGTTCGAGTCCGGGCACGCCTACGGCAAGGCATTGCGCACCGTGAAGTCGTGCGTGGGAACCGACTGGTGCCGTTACGGCGTGCAGGACTCGGTAGGTCTGGCCATCGCGCTGGAGCTGCGCTACCGCGGATTGCGGGCCCCGCACAAGGTGAAAGCTGCGGTCTCGGGCTGTGCGCGCGAGTGCGCCGAGGCCCGCAGCAAGGACTTCGGGGTGATTGCCACCGAGAAAGGCTGGAATCTCTATGTCTGCGGCAACGGCGGGTTCCGCCCCCGGCACGCTGACCTGCTGGTCTCCGATGTGGACACTGAGACGCTGGTGCGCACCATCGACCGGTTCCTGATGTTCTACGTGCGCACCGCAGACCGGCTGCAACGCACCGCGCCATGGCTGGAGGAGATGGAAGGCGGCCTTGACCATCTGCGTGACGTCATCGTGCACGACTCGCTGGGCATCTGCGCGGAGCTCGATGCCGCGATGGAGGCACACATCGCCAACTACTCCGATGAGTGGCGCGCGGTTCTGGAGGATCCGGTCAAGCTGGCCCGGTTCACCTCGTTCGTCAACGCGCCGGGCGTGCCCGACCCGAGTATCGAGTTCGTACAGGAACGGGGCCAGCCCACCCCTGCGCAACGCCGTCCCGGTCAACCAGTGGTGATCGCTGGACCCAAGCTGGCGGTGGTGCGATGACTGCACAAATGCAGGCCCAGTGGACGGCGGTGTGCCGCTACGACGATCTCATCCCGGAGCGCGGAGTCGCGGCCCTGGTGGACGGGGAAGCGGTGGCAGTGTTCCGTACCCACGATGGTGCGTTGTATGCGCTTTCAAATATGGATCCGTTCAGCAACGCCTCCGTACTGTCCCGGGGTATCGTCGGCGATCGCGGCGGGCGGTCCACGGTGGCCTCGCCGATCTACAAGCAGGTCTTCGAACTCGCCACCGGGATGTGCCTGGACGAGCCGACTGTGTCGGTTCGCACATATCCGGTACGGCTGGTGAACGGCATCGTGGAAGTTTGTTCGTCATGACCCCGGTCCCGCGTGCCGCGCCCCGCGTGCCGCGCCCCGCGTGCCGCGCACCGGTGCACGCTCTTCTGGGATGGAGGTGACGTGACCGCACCGTCGCTCCGGCCGAGAGCAGAGCTGAAGCCACTGGCGGGCTTCACCGTTGGGGTCACCGCTGCTCGGCGAGCTGAGGAGCTGGGTGCATTGCTGGAGCGGCGAGGCGCCGAGGTGCTCCACGCTCCCGCGATCAAGATCGTGCCGCTGGCCGACGATACCGAGCTGCATGCCGCCACTGAGCAATTGATCGCCCAGCCACCGGATGTCGTCGTCATCACGACCGGGATCGGATTCCGCGGATGGGTGGAGGCCGCCGAAGGTTGGGGGCTGGGCGAGTCGCTGATCAGTGCACTGCGCCGGGCCACCTTGCTGTCCCGCGGTCCCAAGTCGCGCGGCGCAGTCCGGGCCGCCGGCCTCACTGACGCCTGGTCGCCGCCGTCTGAGTCTTCAGCCGAAGTGCTGGATCACCTGCTGGCCAATGACATCGAAGGCATCAGGATTGCAGTGCAGCTGCACGGTGAGCCGTTGCCGGACTTCGTCGACGCGCTACGTTGCGCCGGTGCCGAGGTCGTGCAGGTGCCCGTCTACCGGTGGGTGCTGCCGGACGATCTTGCACCGCTGGACCGGCTGCTCGGGGCGGTCCTGGACGGTTGCGTCGACGCGGTGAGTTTCACCAGCGCTCCCGCTACGGCCAGCGTGCTGAGCCGAGCCGACGAGCTTGGGGTACTCCAGCAATTACTGCAACTCCTGCGCCGGGACGTCATGGCTGCCTGCGTCGGGCCGGTCACGGCCGGCCCGCTGGTGGTTCGAGACGTGCCAACTGTCCAGCCGGACCGGGCCCGGATCGGCGCGCTGGTGCGCACCCTGTCCGAGGTCCTGCCGGCCCGGGCACCGCGATGGCCCGTCGCTGGTCATGTGCTCGAATTGCGTGGACATGCCGCAGTTGTCGACGGGGTGTTACGCGCCGTTCCGCCGACCCCGATGGCTCTGCTGCGGCTGCTGGCGGCCCGTCCCGGACGGGTGGTTCCGCGCGCCGAGATGTTGGCCGCGATGCCTGCGGCGGGTGACGATGAGCACGCGGTAGAGACTGCGGTGGCCCGGCTGCGGGCCGCTCTGGGCGCCCCGCGTTTGGTGCAGACTGTCGTCAAGCGCGGCTACCGGCTGGCCCTGGATGTCGGAGATTGCCGGTGAAGGTGGTGCTACGCACCCGTGAAGGATGCGCCCCGCGCACCATCGTCGTCGCTGCGCATGGGACCCGCGATCCCGCCGGTGTCGCGGTTGCGCATCAACTGGCCGACGCGCTGCGCGCGCGCCTGCCTGCCTGCGTGGTGCTGCTGTGCTTCGTCGACGTGCTGGGCCCTGGGGTACGCGAGGTGGTCGCGAGCGCATCCGGCCCGGTCACCGTCATTCCCACCTTCTTGAGCTCTGGTTATCACGTACGCGCTGATGTACCTGGAGAGGTGGCTGCTACGGGCCGTAGCGATGTCACCATCAGCAGTGCTCTAGGACCGCACCCGCAGCTGCTGGCCGCGTTGACCGACCGGCTACGCGAGGCGGGCTGGCGCCGAAGCGACGCGGTGGTGTTGGCCGCGGCGGGCTCTTCCGATCCGCGGGCACTGGCCGATGTCAGGATTGCGGCGTGCTGGCTGTCCGGCCAAGTGGGACGTCGGGTCCGCACCGCGTTCGTCGCCACCGGTTCCCCCAAGGTTGCGCCCCTGGTTGCCGGTTTGCGGGCAGCGGGAGAGTGCCGGGTCGCGGTGGCCTCATGGTTGCTTGCCCCGGGACTGTTTCATCGCAAGCTTGCCACCGCCCAGGCGGACGTGGTCGCCGCACCGCTCGGCGCGCACCCTGCGGTTGTCGACCGGTTGGTGAAGCTTGCCGGGGCGGGTGCGGTACTGCGTAGTGCATGACTCGGTTATCCAACTACGCGCCGATACCGCCCTTTTGTAATCGTGGGGTCGTGGAATCGCAAGGGAGTGGCCCAGTTCCGGCAGCCACACAATCTCTTCGCCCGGTTCCGGCAAATCTGTGACCAAGAGATGCCGGGAATGACCGGTCGATTACTGGCCGCCGGGTGCGTCTGGGTGGATTATCTGGAAAGCCTGCCACCGCTAGTCTCCGACCGCTCTGCCCAACCAGGTGATGAGGCGCTGCGATTCGTGACCGGGCGCCGCCCGGTGATCGAATCCGTGGTCGCTGCCGCTGCGAAGGGCACCCCGGGGTATCCGTACGCCGCGGGGTGCGGGTACGGCAGCTACTGGCCGGTGCCTCGGCGACCCCAGGAACGCCTCATGTCACCGGGGTGGTCCGGCGGCCGGTGAACAGTTTCCGGCCGATCTCGTCATCGACGCGATGGGTCGGCGCACGCCGGCGATGGAGTGGTTAGCGCAGTTAGGCGTACGGAAACCGCACATCGAATCCGAGGACGGTGGCTTCGTTTATTACACGCGGTACTTCACCGGATCCAGCCGGCCCCGCCGCCGCGGCCCTGCGCTGTGCGCGATCGGCAGCTTTTCCATACTCACCCTCGACGGCGACAACGGCACCTGGTCGATCACGCTGTTCGGGATCAACGGTGACGCTGGGCTCAAAGCGCTGCGTGACCCCGACTGTTTCACCTGGGTCGTGCCGGCATGCCCGCTGCACGCGCACCGGCTCGACGGCACGCCGATCACGGGCGTGCTGCCCATGGCCGGGATCCTTGACCGATACCGCCGGTTCGTGATCGACGATCAGCCAGTCGTGTCGGGCTTCGGGCTGCCACCACCACCGACCGTAACTCGATGATGGATCGCTTTGTTAAAGCCGCAGGCCAGAATCAGCTACTCCGCTTACTCAGCGCATGACCTGCCTGCCGGCGCGCTGACGCTGTAGCCACATCCGACGCACCCATTACCGGCTTTGCGCCAAATCGTGATCGACATTTCCGTATGCGCGGCGCCAGGTGCAGACCTATAGTGCAAATGCGCCATCATTCACCCGATAGTGATGAACGCGAAGGCTTCGGCAGGAAGGTGGAGACGGATGACGATCACCATCGGCACGCCCCGGGTCCGGTGGCGCCTGGGCTCGATCGTAGTTGCCCTGCTGGCGATGATTGCGCTGCTGGCGGCCGGCTGCGGTGGGGGAGGGACTAACGCGGCCGGAGGCGGTGGTGACCGTCCAGTCCAGGTGCTCTACGCCGGCTCGCTGGTCAACATCATGGAGAAGACTCTCGGACCAGATTTTGGCAAGGCCACCGGTTACCAGTACCGGGGCTACGGGGCCGGCTCGTCGCAAATCGCCAACGAGCTGCAGGGCAAGATCCGCCAGGGCGATGTGTTTATTTCCGCTGATCCTGCGGTCGATACCAAGCTGATGGGTCCCAACGGCTTCGTGTCGTGGTACACCACCTTCGCTCGTTCGCCGCTGGTATTGGCCTACAACCCGGGGAGCAAGTTCGCTGACCAACTCAAGACCAAGCCATGGTACGAGGTGGTCACCCAACCCGGGTTCCGGCTCGGGAGCACCGATCCGAAGCTGGATCCGAAGGGGAAACTGGCTGCCCAAGCCATCCAGCAGGTCGCCAAAGATCAGAACCAGCCAGCCATGGCTGCGCAGATCAACCGCAATCTGACCGTGTTCCCGGAAACGGATCTGGTGGGACGCCTGCAGTCAGGGCAGCTCGACGCCGGGTTCTTCTACTCCATCGAAAGCGCCGACCTGGGCAATCCCACCGCGTCCCTGGCGCCCATCAATCTCGCTGCCCAATACACGGTCACCGTGCTCAATCAAGCCGTCGATCCAGCAGGCGGTGAGGCATTCGTGAAATACCTGCTTGGGAATCAGGGCACGACGACGCTCAAGCAGCACGGATTCGAACTGATCCAGCCGCCGAAGGTCTCCGGTAACTCAGCGTCCGTGCCCAAGGACCTGCAATCGGTGGTGGGTGCCGGGTGAGAACGCGCGGGATCAGCCCGCTAGTCGGGCTGTCCCTGCTGCTGCTGGCTTATCTGGTCGTACCGATCATCGCGTTCGTCACCCGGTTCGCTGGTCAGGTGGGCGGGGTCACCGCGCAGGAAGCGCAGCCCGGGGGCCTGTTCGCGTCCTTGATGGTGTCCCTGGAGACGGCCAGCGTCGCTACCGTGGTGATCGCCGTACTCGGTACCCCGCTGGGTTACCTGCTGGCCCGGGCGCATGGACGGATCCGGGACCTCACTGGCGTGCTGGTGCAGCTGCCGCTGGCGATGCCGCCGCTCGTTGCCGGCATTCTGCTGATTTACCTGGTGGGTCCGTACACGTTCCTGGGCCAGCTGTTCCACGGGGCACTGACCGAAAGCCGGGTGGGCATCGTACTGGCCCAGATTTTCGTGGCCGCTCCCTTCCTCGTTGTCTCGGCCCGTTCTGCGTTCGCCGCGGTGGAACCGTCCTACGACGATGTCGCCGCCACCCTGGGCCATACCCGGTTGTCGCGGTTCCTGCGGGTCTGGCTGCCGGTGGCCGCTCCGGGGATCGGAGCCGGCCTGCTGCTCGCGTGGTTGCGTGCCTTTGGGGAGTTCGGCGCCACCGTCATCCTCGCCTACCACCCCTACACGCTGCCGGTCTTCACGTTCGTGCAGTTCGGCTCCGCCGGTCTGACCACGACGCTGCTTCCGGTCGCGGCCGCGCTGGCGGCAGCGTTCCTCGTACTGACGCTGACCGGGGTGATCTCCCAGGCGGGGCTTCCCCGGCGTCGCGGATCGCATCTGCTCCCACCGCAGCCGCCGGCCACCGGTGAGCCGGGTCCGCCGCTGTGGTTCGACCTCGACGCCCGGTTCGGTGATTTCGACTTGCGGGTGGCCTACCAGCCGTCGGGTCGTCGCCTAGCGTTACTGGGCGCGTCTGGGTCCGGCAAGACCATCACGCTGCGGCTGCTCGCCGGTCTGGCCACGGGCAGCTCGACCAGAGTCAGGCTGGGTGAGCAGGAGCTGTCCGGGCTGCCGCCGGAAGCTCGCAACATCGGCTACCTGCCGCAGGACTCGGCCCTGCTGCCCCATTTGCCGGTCTGGCGCCAGATCACATTCGGGATCGACGCTGATCCCGCACTGGCTGCCTACTGGTTATCCCATCTGGGCATCGGCAACCTGGCGCATCGCAGGCCTGAGGAGCTTTCCGGCGGGCAGCGGCGCCGCGTCGCGCTGGCCAGGGCGCTGGCCCGCCAGCCCCGCCTGTTGCTGCTTGATGAGCCGTCCACGGGCCTCGACACCCCGGTGCGCGACCAGCTGCGCCGCGAATTGCGGAACCTGCAACGCGAGACCGGTCTCACCACGGTCCTGGTGACGCACGACCCGGCGGAGGCGGCGTTGCTTGCCGACGACGTGGTGATCATCGCGGAGGGGCGGTTGCTGCAGGCGGGTCCGCGGGCCCAGGTCTTCAGTCACCCCGCCAGTCCGCAGGCTGCCCGCCTGCTCGGTGCCACCAACTTGCTGGACGGTCAGATGTCTGTATCCGGCGAGCTGCGCACCGGAGAGCTGTCCATACCCGCCCGCCGCGGCGACCTGCCTGAGGGGACCAGGGTGACCTGGTCCATTCATCCAGAGCACATCCGGATCGGCGGGGGTGACTACCCCGCCGAAGTCATCGACCGGGTCGCATTGCCGGCCCACGACGACCTCACCCTGTTGCTGCCGGGCGGTGTTGAACTCATCGCGCGCACCACCCCGCATCCTGAGCTGGTACCTGGCAGCAGATGCTCCATCGACCTCCCCGCCGACGCCATCACCATCTGGCCTGCTTACCCGTCACCCGACGAAGCCAGCGCCCGGCGTCCCGAAACCGTGGACATCACGTCGTAGAGGCGGTGCTTAAGCGCGGTTGGACACTTCCCAAGCGCGGGCGTAACGGCGCGCGCTCGGTGCCGGTACGTCACCACGGCTGCGGTAGACGACATAGGGACGGGTCAGGTAGCCCAGCGGTGCGCTGAATACGTGGACCAGCCGGGTGTAGGGCCAGATCGCCAGCAGCACCAGCACCAGCAAGTTGTGGATCTGGAAGCTGATCGGGGTGGTAGCCATCAGCTCGGGGTGCGGGGAGACGGTGAACAGGCTGCGAAACCACGGTGACACGGTGGCTCGGTAGTCGTAGCCGCCCCCGATCAGGTTGCTGCCGATGGTGTTGAGCATCCCGGTCAGGATCGCTGCGGTCAGCAGCGTGTACATGACCTTGTCGATGCGGGTGGTGGCCCGGCGCACCGCCGGCACGGTGATCCGCCGGTACAGCAGGATCGCCAGCCCGGCAACCGTGGCCAAGCCAGACAGCGTGCCCAGCGACACCGACATCAGGTGGTAGGTGGCTTCCGATACGCCCAACGCGGCGGTCCAACTCGCCGGAACAAGGATGCCGAGCACGTGACCGCCGATCACCGCGAGCAGCCCGAAGTGAAACAGCGGGCTGCCCAGTTGCAGCAGCCTGCTTTCGTAAAGCTGGGATGACCGGGTGGTCCAGCCGAACTGGTCGTGCCGGTACCGCCACAGGTGACCCAGCAGAAACGAGGTAAACGCCACATACGGCGCGGTCAGCCAAAGCAGCGTGATCACCGGCGCCCTCCACGGAGTCGTCCTTCTTCGGGCCGTACGTCGCCGGGCTCGGTGAGCATCGGATCAATTCCGAACGGCTCCAGGCCCACTTTTTCCTCCGGCGGTCCCTGCGCTGCCAGCTGCGCGACCCGGCGCCGGTCAGCAACACTGAGCTGTGGCAACGTGGCGCACACCGCGTCGAGCACGGCGACGTAAGGCGAGCCGGCTTCCCCCAGGGATTGCCTGAGTAGTTCCATGACCGGCCGGTACTCGACCAGCAGCTGCCAGCCGGCCACCGGGTCGACGGTCGAGGCAAACTCGAGCACTACAGCCAGATGATCGGGCAGCTCGTGTTCGCCAAGCTCGACGCCCGCAGCGCGGTAAGCATGCTTGAACCGAAGCAATGCCATCCCTCGTTGCCGGGTGTCACCGTAGGCGTAGTAGCTCAGATGCAGGCAATGCCGGCGCCGCAGATCGAAGGTCTCAACGTAGTGCGCGGCCAGCTCGATCGGCGCGGTCCGGCGGATCTGATCCACCATCGCCAGCAGCGCCGGACCAGATGGGGCGGCCAGCGTGGCTGCTGCCGCGCTCAGGTCGTCGAGTAGGCAGAAGGTCTGCTGGGTCGGGTAGTCCAGCAGCAGCGCGGCGATCCGCCACGCCAGGCGCTGGTCCCGCTGCGCCAGCCCGTCCGGGACGGGGTCGGCCTTGCGCTGGCCGAGCCGGGTCCTCATCGGGTGCGCTCCCGGACGTGCTCCGCACCGTTTGCCCGTATTGGGGGAAACAGCCCGTCAGTGCTCTTGCCATCCCAGTTGAGCAAGTTGATCCGGTGGGCTTTGTCCGCCGGCGTCGCAGCACCGTGGGTATCGGCTGGGTGCGCGGTGAGGTGGAACTTGCTGTCCATGGCGTCGAGCGCGGTCATGCCCGGCCCGCCGTCAGAGTCCAGGCTGCAGCCGCTGGCCAGGGCGTCGAGGCGGTGTGCATCCGAGGCCGCGGCGCTCGGAATGACGTAGCGATGCTCGTATTTCGCGATGGCCAGCAGCCGGTACATCGCCTCAAGCTCCGCTGGCGTCAGGTGCACCGATTCGGCGATCTCCGGCCGTACCGGCTCGCCGAGGTTGACCCGCCGCATGTGTGCGCGCATGGCCGCCAGCCGCTCCAGTGCGGCGCGCACCGGGGCAACGTCACCTGCGGTGAACAGCTCGGCGAGGTATTCCACGGGGATGCGCAGCGTGTCGATCGCGCCGAACAGGTTGCCCGCGTCCTCACCGTCATGGCCGGTGCTGGCCAGCACGTCGACTACTGGGGACAGCGGCGGGACGTACCAGACCATCGGCAAGGTGCGGTATTCCGGATGCAGCGGAAGGGCTACCTGGTAATCCACGATCAGCTGGTACACCGGGGATGCCTGGGCGGCCTCGATCCACTCACTGGCGATCCCCGCCCGTTCGGCCTCAGCGACCACTCGCGGGTCGTGCGGGTTGAGGAACACGCCCAGCTGCGCGGGGTAGAGATCGTGGTCGTCCGGTACCGATGCGGCGGCGAGCACCGCGTCCGCGTCGTAGAGCAGGACCCCGATGTAGCGCAGCCGCCCGACGCAGGTTTCCGCGCAGACCGTGGGAATGCCGACCTCGACCCGTGGGTAGCAGAAGGTGCACTTTTCTGCCTTGCCGGTCTTGTGATTGAAGTAAATCTTCTTGTACGGGCAACCGGTGACACACTGCCGCCAGCCACGGCAGCGGTCCTGGTCGACCAGCACGATGCCGTCCTCGCCGCGTTTGTAGATCGCCCCGGACGGGCAGGACGCCGCGCACGACGGGTTAAGGCAATGCTCGCAGATCCGCGGCAGGTAGAACATGAACGTCTGCTCGAATTCCAGCTTCACCTGCGCGGATATTTTGGCCAGCACCGGATCGCGGCTGATCTGCTCAGGGCCGCCGCCCAGGTCATCGTCCCAGTTGGCCCCCCAGGTGATCGTGGTGTCCTCGCCGGTGATCTGTGATTTCGGCCGAGCTACCGGGGTCGTATCACCCGGGGGAGCGGACAGCAGATTGTCGTAGTCGTAGGTCCAGGGCTCGTAGTAGTCGCCGACCGTCGGCAAATCGGGATTGGCGAAGATGTTCAGCAGCCGCTTGACCCGTGAACCCGAGCGTAAGGTAAGCCGGCCCCGCTTGGTCAGCGTCCAGCCACCCTTCCAGCGCTGCTGGTCCTGGTACTGGCGCGGGTACCCCTGCCCGGGCCGGGTTTCCACATTGTTGAACCATGCATATTCGACGCCGCCCCGGTTGGTCCACGCCTGCTTGCAGGTGACGCTGCAGGTGTGGCACCCGATGCATTTGTCCAGATTCATCACCATGGCCAGCTGTGCCATCAGTTTCATCGGCTCACTCCGCAAGCGTCGTTGGCAACATCAGTAGGTCACTTCCTGGCTGCGGCGGCGGATCGTGGTGACTTCATCGCGCTGGTTGCCAGTGGGACCGTGGTAGTTCAGTGCGAACGACTGCTGGGCGTAGCCGCCGATCAGGTGTGTCGGCTTGATCATCAGCCGGGTCAGCGCATTGTGGATACCGCCACGCTTGCCGGTTCTCTCGGTACGCGGCACACCCACGGCGCGGTCCTGGGCGTGGTACATGAACACGGTGCCTTCGGGCATCCGGTGGCTGACGACCGCCCGCGCGACCACCACGCCGTTGCGGTTGACCGCCTCGATCCAGTCGTTGTCTTTCACCCCGATCTTCGCGGCGTCCACATCGGATATCCAGATGGCCTGCCCGCCCCGCGACAGCGTGAGCATGTGCAGGTTGTCCTGGTAGGCGGAGTGGATGGACCACTTCGAATGCGGCGTGAGATACCGGACGGTGATCGCGCGGTGCCCGTTGGAGCTCAGCGCCCCGACGTGTGGTTCACCGAACAATGCCGTCATGTCCAGCGGCGGCCGGAAGATCGGCAGCTGCTCTCCCAGCTCGGACATCCAGTCGTGATCGAGATAGAAATGCTGCCGGCCGGTAAGGGTATGCCACGGCTTGAGCCGCTCGGTGTTGATGGTAAACGGGGAGTAGCGCCGGCCGCCGGTCTCGCTGCCCGACCACTCGGGCGAGGTGATCACTGGCACCGGCCTCGCCTGGGTATCGGCAAAGCTGATCCGCTTGCCCTCACTTTCCGCGGCTAGATCGGCCAGGACGGTGCCGGTGCGCCGCTCCAGAGTGCGGAAACCCTCAGTGGCCAGCCGGCCGTTGGTCGTGCCGGACAGCGCCAGGATGGCTTCGGCGGCATGGGTGTCTCTGGCCAGCGACGGCCGTCCGGCGGCGCGCCCGGAAGTAATCGGGCCGTTGACCGCCCTCAGGTAGTCGACCTCGGTGTCCGGGTGGACCGTGACCCCCTTCGTGGTCAGCCCTACCCGCTCCACCAGCGGCCCGAGCGCGGCCATCTTCTCGCCGATCGCCGGGTAGTCGCGCTCCACCACGACCAGCCGCGGCATGGTCTTTCCGGGTATCGGCTCGCACTCACCGGCTTTCCAGTCCAGCACCCGGCCGCCGGGCTGCGCGGTGGCGTCGGCGGTGTCGTGCATCAGCGGCACGGCCACGATGTCACGGCGCGTCCCGAGGTGCTTGTCGGCGAGCCAGGAGAAGCTGCGCGCGATCCGGTGGAACGCCTCGAAGTCGGTTTTGGTTTCCCATGGCGGCGCGATCGCCGGGGAGAATGCGTGCACGTAGGGGTGCATGTCGGTGCTGGACAGGTCGTGCTTCTCGTACCAGGTAGCGGCAGGAAGCACGATGTCAGAGAACAGTGTGGTGCTGGTCATCCGGAAGTCCAGGGACAGCAGCAGGTCGAGCTTGCCTACTGGCGCTTCATCCCGCCAGGTCACCTCGGCCGGATGCACCCCTTCAGCGTCGGAGGCCTGCAGGTTGGAGGCAGTTCCCAGCAGGTGGCGCAGGAAGTACTCGTTGCCCTTAGCCGACGACCCCAGCAAGTTGGCTCGCCACACGGTCAGGCACCGCGGGAAATTCTCCGGTGCATCCGGGTCCTCGCAGGCAAACCGCAGGTGCCCGGTGGTTAAGCCGTCCACCACGTGCTGGGCGGCGCCCTTGCCCGACCGTGCCGCCTCATCGGCCAGATCCAGCGGGTTGCGGTTGAACGTCGGGTAGCTGGGCATCCAGCCCAGCCGGCTGGCCAGCGCGATGTTGTCTGCCGCGGTACGCCCGGCGAAGCGCCCTTGCGCCTTCGTGGGAGAAGCCAGCGGAGAAGCAAAGATCTCTGCGGTAAAGGGGTCGTAGCGCCACTGATCGGTGGCCAGGTACCAGTAGATGGTTCCCTGCATCTGCCGTGGTGGGCGCTGCCAGTCCAGGCCAAAGGCCAGCGTGGCCCAGCCGGTGATCGGCCGGCACTTCTCCTGCCCGACGTAATGCGCCCAGCCGCCACCGTTGACCCCCTGGCAACCGGTCAGCATTACCAATGCCAGGAACGACCGGTAGATCTGGTCGGAGTGGAACCAGTGGTTGGTGCCCGCGCCCATGAGGATCATCGAGCGGCCGCCGGAGCGCTCGGCGTTGTCCGCGAATTCCCGGCCGATCCGCTCGGCCGCGGCCGCCGGCACCCCGGTGATCGTCTCTTGCCAGGCCGGCGTATACGGCTGCTCAGCGTCGTCGTAACCGCTGGGCCAGCTACCCGGTAGACCGGGCCGGTTCACCCCGTACTGGGCCAGCAGCAGATCGAACACGGTTGTGACCAGCTTGCCGGCGACCGTCCGGGCCGGCACCCCGCGACGCAGTACCCCGGGCTCGCCTGTGTCGAAGCGTGGCAGGCTGACCTCAGCGGTGCCCTCGCCGTAGAAGCTCAGCAGCGGCTCCACGCCGTGCAGGTCGAGATTCCAGCGGCCTTCCCCGGAGCCGGTGAACCGGTGGCCCAGTGAACCATTCGGGATCGCCGGTTGCCCAGTGCGCGCATCCACCAGCACGGTTTTCGACTCAGCACCTTCGCCGGTATCGCCTAGATCGGCCGCGGTGAAGAACTTGCCCGGCAGGTAGGTATCGCCTTGCTGATGGAGAGTAATGAGAGACGGCAGGTCGGTGAAGCGTTTGATGTAGTCGAGAAAACGCGGTGTCTGGCGGTCGACGAAAAATTCTTTGAGAATGACGTGCCCCATGGCCATGGCCAGGGCCGCGTCGGTACCCGGCCGCGCTGGTAACCACTCATCGGCAAACTTTGTGTGATCACCGTAGTCCGGCGATACCACCACCACTTTCTGGCCGCGGTATCGCGCTTCGGTCATGTAGTGCGCATCTGGAGTTCGGGTAACGGGGACATTGGAACCCCACATGATCAAATACCCGGCGTCGAACCAGTCGGCCGACTCAGGCACGTCCGTCTGGTCACCAAAGACCTGTGGGGAAGCTTCCGGGAGGTCGGCGTACCAGTCGTAGAACGACAGCATGGCCCCGCCGATCAACGAGATGAATCGGGCTCCAGCGGCGTGGCTGACCATCGACATCGCTGGGATCGGCGAGAATCCGGCGACCCGGTCAGGGCCGTAGCGTTTAATGGTGTACACATGCGCCGCCGCGGCGATCTCGACGGCCTCCCACCATTCGGCCCGGACGAAGCCACCCATCCCGCGCGCCGCTTTGTACCGGCGGGCTTTCTCGGGGTCGCCGGCCACGTCGCCCCATGCCAGCACCGGATCCTTGAGTCGCTGCTTCGCTTCGCGGTACATCTCCAGCAGCGTGCCGCGCACGTAGGGATAGCGGACTCTGGCTGGCGAGTAGGTGTACCACGAAAATGACGCGCCTCGGGGGCAACCACGGGGCTCGTATTCCGGCTTGTCTGGCCCTATCGAAGGATAGTCGGTTTGCTGAGCTTCCCATGTGATGATGCCGTCTTTGACGTAAATTTTCCACGAACATGAACCGGTGCAATTAACCCCGTGTGTCGAGCGGACCACCTTGTCATAGGCCCAACGGTCCCGGTAGAAAACATCCGCCGATCGCCCACCGATTCGGTGTACCGTACGCAGATCGGCCGAAGCGTTCCCATGTTGGAAATGCCGGCCCATCCGTAGCAGTAAGTCGCCGAAATTGTCGCCATGGGTGTTGGTCACGGTCGCCACCTCTTCAGGCGATTATTTGCTGCGGGCTCCTTCGTCACCCTAGACGCTGGTTTCCTGGTGCTTCAAGAAGGGCGCCCAGTGCTCACAGCTTCACCCTCATGGCGGTGCGCTGCGCGTAACACACCGTTCATGTGGCAGATTCATGGGAATCCCGGATAATGCCTGATGACCTGCGCAGACGTGGTTCCTCTCGTAAAGCGCACACTTTTGACGAGTGAGCCGGCTCACGGGCCGACGGCCATGCAGCTGCCCCATTTTTTACAAGCCGTAACATTCCAGTTACATCACTCACGGCCGCGGTGGCGGATTCAGACTGCGGTTTTCGCACTGCAATTACTGCGGTCTGCATCCGCCACCGCGGTATCGGCGCATCGGAACGCGTCCGTTGTGAGCTAGTACGCCCTCTACCCGTAGCCGGGTCAGTTGCTCGGTAGCGAGGTGAGGCGCAGGCGTGCCGTCGGCGCGAAGTACCCGGTGCCACGGGAGATCATGACCGTCTTCGGCCAGGATGCGCCCTACCAGCCGGGCTCGACCGGGTAGGCCGGCTTGGGCGGCGACGTCTCCGTAAGCCAGCACAGAACCGGCCGGGATGGACGCTACGACCTCCCGCACTCGCTCCCAGCTGTCGCGATCCATCGTCGCCTTCCTCCGCTGCCACGTGGATTTGACTATCACATGATCATGGTCGAGGGCCGCGGCGAAAGCCGGCTGTCGCCGGATCGCGTCGTGAACTCGACGTGAGCGACATTTTTGAGCACCTCAATGTCGGTAGCGTCGAGTTCACGGCAGGCGACGGCGGTCTGCATGGGCGACTCAGCCCGCGGATCGCGCAGACCGATCACGTCCGGCCCAGCTGGGCATTGGTTCCCGCCATGGCATTCGGGCGAGTAGCTCCATGGCGGAATAATCCGACACGCCCTACTCCGGAGCGAGCAGAGCCGCCGCCTGGGATCTAGCTGCAAGATCAGCCGGTGGGCTCACCAGCAGGTAGATGTCGGGAAAACAGGCGACGGTATCGGTGGCCCGTGGAGCATGTGCTCAGCAAGCATGCCTCGCTGCGTTGCCCACGACCCGCGAAACGGCAACGACTCCCCACCCCGACGGTCCGGCAGCGCCGTGAACGCGACAGGACTGACGTAAAAATGACCTAAAGCGTCGATCTCGCCAAGCGTCGATCTCGCCAAACGTCGATCTCGCCAAACGTCGATCTCGCCGAGTTCAGTGCACTTCTGGCCTTTGGCGGCCGCTGGTGTACCGTCCCGCGCCACGCATTGTCGGCTGCTCGTGGTTGCATGCGCAGCGTGCCCGACTTGATTCGCTCCGTAACCACCGTACGGCGCCCCGTGCTGTGGGGTTCCGATGCCCGCCGGGTGTTGGAGCACACCGGGGGGCCGCTTCGGGTGTTAGGCGGTCCGGGTTCCGGTAAGACCACGCTGGTGGCGCACACCGTTGCCGATCGGGTGCGGCGCGGAGCGGATCCCGAGCAGGTGCTGGTGCTCGCCTCCAGCCGCCGGGCGGCCGTTGACCTCAGGGAACGCATCGTCGAGCAACTCGTTGCCGGCGGTGTCGCGCCCACTGTGCGGGAACCGCTGGTGCGCACCGTGCATTCCTATGCGTTTTCCGTGCTACGGCTGCAAGCCTCGCTGCACGATGCGCCGCCACCCCGATTGCTGTCCGGTGCCGAGCAAGATGTGGTGATCCGCGAACTGCTGGCGGGAGAGCTGCAGGCTGGGGGGCGGGGCTGGCCACCGCGGTTACGTCCGGCGCTGGGCTTGCCAGCCTTCGCGTCGCAGCTGCGGGACTTGCTGATGCGCGCGGCGGAACGTGGACTAGCGCCAGAAGATCTCATCGCCCTAGGCCGCCGCAGCGGCCGCGACGAGTGGGTGGCGGCCGGGCGTTTTTTCCGCAGCTACGAGCAGGTCATGCTGCTTCGCGGATCGGTGGGCACTGCGATCCCGCAAGCCACCGCGCCGGCTCTGGATGCCGCTGAGCTGGTATCCGCGGCACTGCTGGTCCTTGATACTGAGGCGGAGGTGTTGCGCCGGGAATCCGACCGGGTGCGCCACCTCATCGTCGACGATGCGCAGCACCTCGACCCGTTGCAGGCCAGGCTGATCACCAGGCTCGGCTCCCAGGCAGACGAGCTGCTGCTGTTCGGTGATCCAGATCAGACGATCTTTTCCTTCCGCGGAGCCGACCCCGGCTTGCTGACCACCGGTGAATCGCCGGTGGCGCGGATGTGCACCGACCACCGGATGGCCCCGGCGGTGCGGACCGCCGTGTCACGGCTGGCCAGCCGCCTGCCCGGCCCGCGCGCTGGCCAGCACGGTCCAGCGGAGGAGCGCCCGGGTGGGCAGGTCACCGTCCGTGTGTTCGCCTCCGCGGCCGCCGAGGCGTCCTGGGTCGCTGATCAGCTGCGCCGAGCTCACCTGCTGCACGGCGTGGCGTGGTCGGACATGGCGGTGCTGGTGCGCTCCACGGCGAGGGCATTGCCGCCGTTGCGCCGGGCGCTGCTCGCCGTAGGGGTACCGGTAGCAGTGCCCCGCGAGGAGCTGCCGGTAGCCCACGAGGGCGCTGTGGTGCCGTTGTTGGCGGTGCTGCGTTGCGCCGTACACCGCGCGGCGCTCGACCCGGAAATGGCGGATGCGCTTCTCACATCTCCCTTGGTAGGAGCCGATCCGGTCGAATTGCGCAGGCTGCGCCGGGAGCTGCGCCGCCGCGAGCTCGCCGCAGGGGGAACCCGAACCAGCGGCGAGCTGCTGGTCGACGCGCTCGATCGTGCCGACCCGCTCGGCGAGTTCGACGACCGCACTGCGGCGCCGGTCAGGAGACTCGCCGGCCTGCTGCACACGGCTGCTGTTGCCGCCCGCAGCGGCAAGACCGCGGAGGAGGTGCTGTGGCAGGTATGGCAGCGCAGTGGGCTCGCGCCGCGCTGGGCCGCCCTGGCGATGCGCGGTGGACCCGCCGGTGCGCAGGCCGATCGCGACCTTGATGCGGTGGTCGCGCTGTTCGACGCGGCCGCTCGCTATGCAGATCGCCTCCCAGGCGCCGACTGTGGTCCCTCCGGGGTGCTCGGCTTCTGCGACTACCTCAGCGAGCAGCAGATACCCGGCGGCTCGCTGGCTGATCGGTCACCTCAGGGCGATGCAGTTGCCGTGCTCACCGCGCATGCGGCCGCAGGGCGCGAGTGGTCTGTCGTCGCGGTACCCGCAGTGCAGGAAGGCAGCTGGCCGGACTTGCGGCTACGGGGTTCGCTGCTCGGCGTGGAGCAGCTTGTCGATGCCGTCGCCGGCATCGACGCCAGCACGGTATCGCGCACCGCGCCGCTGCTGGCCGAAGAGCGGCGACTGCTGCTGGTGGCGGCCAGCCGTGCCCGGCGCTGGTTGCTGGTCAGCGCGGTACAGGGAGAAGACGAGCAGCCTTCCCGGTTCCTCGCTGAGCTGGAAGGACCCGGCGTGTCGGTCATCGAGCCCGCCGCCGTTCGGAACCGGGGCCTGAGCCTGCCCGAACTGGTCGCTGAGTTGCGCCGCGTGTGTTGCAATCCCGACGAGACCCACCAGCGGCGCCGCGACGCGGCAGCGGGCCTGGCGCAGCTGGCCCGGGCGGGAGTTCCCGGCGCACATCCCGATTCCTGGTACGGGCTAGTGCCGCTGTCGAGTGACACCCCGTTACGAATGCTGGGCGAGCCGGCCAGGGTGTCACCGTCACTGGTGGAGCTGGTGTCGAATTGCCCGTTGCGCTGGCTGCTCACCCGGCATGGTGGAGACGACGTCCAGGCACTGGGCGCCGTCACCGGATCAATCGTGCATCGGTTGGTTCAAGCGGTGGCGGCTGGGGCTACCGAGGAAGCGCTTGAAGCCGCACTGGCGCAAGCGTGGGCCGGCGTCGATGCGGGCGCACCGTGGTACTCCCGCGCTGAGCAGCAACGGGTCCGCCACATGGTGGAAATGTTCCGCCGCTGGTGGCGTGACAGCCGCGGTGAGCTCACCGAGGTGTGCTGCGAGCAAGACATCGAGGTGCACCTTCTCCCACCCCAACCTGACACGCCTGCTGGCGACCCTGCGGTCATGCTGCGCGGCCGGGTGGATCGGCTGGAGCGCGACTGCCATGGCCGCCCGGTCATTGTCGATGTGAAGACCAGCAAGGTTCCGGTCAGCAAGAAGGCTGCCGAAGACCACCCGCAGCTGGCCGTCTACCAGCTCGCAGCCGCGCATGGCGCGTTCGCCGGCCAGGGCTTACCCGCCGAGCCCGGGGGTGCCTGCATCGTGCAGGTGTCCGCGCGCACCGCCGCCGCCGTGCAGCGCAATCAACAGCCACTGGGGCCATCCGGCGTGGCGCACTGGCGCGGTGTCGTGTGGGAGGCGGCCCGGCGCACCGCGGGGCCACAGTTCCTCGCCATCGACAACGGCGACTGCACACGATGCCCCTCGAAGATCGCATGCCCGCTGCACGACTCCGGCCGGCAGGTGACGGAATGACATCACCGGGCGAAGGCAGGTGGCCAGCCGCTGGTATCGGACCCGTTGAACTTGCCGCCGAACTCGGTACGCCCCCGCCGACAGCTGAGCAAGCCGACGTTGTCGCCGCCGATCCGGGCGAGCCGACGCTTGTCGTCGCCGGCGCGGGATCAGGCAAGACAGAGACGATGGCAGCCCGGGTGGTGTGGTTGGTCGCCAACGGGTACGTCACCCCTGATGCCGTGCTGGGCTTGACATTTACCCGCAAGGCAGCTCAGCAGCTCTCCGAGCGGATCCGAGCGCGGTTGCGCCGGCTCGCCGGCTCATCCGTGCTGGACCGGCTGGACTCCACCGGGCAGCGCAGGGCCGCCGCCCTGACCGGTGAGGCCACCGTGCTGACCTATCACGCTTACGCAGGCCGACTGGTCGCCGAGCACGGGCTGCGGCTTCCCACCGACCCTGGGGCCCGGTTGCTGACCGAGACCGGTGCGTGGCAGTTGGCGCACCGGGTTACCGCCGGCTGGGAACCCGATCTGGATCTAGACGGGAAGGTGCCGCGCACCGTTACCGGTTGGCTGCTCGGGTTGGCCGGGCAACTCGCCGAGCACCTGTGCGAACCGGCCCAGCTGCGCGAATATACCGAAGCGTTGATCAATGCACTGGTCACTGCCGCACCTGGACCCCGCCAGCGTGGCCTGCTGCGCGCCGATCTCAAGCCGGCACTGGAGGCCCAGCGGTCGCGGCTGGCGATGCTGCCGCTAGTGCAGCGTTACTTCGAGCTCAAGCGGCGCGATGCGGTGCTTGACTTCGGTGACCAGATGAGCATTGCGGCCACGCTGGCGCGTGATCATCCGGAAGTGGGTGCGGCGCAGCGGGCACGTTTCCAAGCAGTGCTGCTCGACGAGTACCAGGACACCGGGCATAGCCAGCGAGTGTTGCTGCGGTCGCTGTTCGGCGGTGCCGGAATCCCGGTGACTGCGGTTGGTGACCCCTGCCAGTCGATCTACGGCTGGCGGGGTGCCTCGGCGGCGAACCTGCCGCGCTTCACGACTGATTTTCCCTGCGCGAACGGGTCACCAGCGGTTACCCGCGGGTTGCTCACCAGCTTCCGCAACCCACCAGAGGTTCTCGCGGTGGCCAACGCGGCTTCCGGTGAGCTGCGCGGTGGCACGGTCCGGGTGGGGGAGTTGCGCTGCCGTGATGGTGCTGGGCCGGGTGAGGTTCGCGTTGCGTTGCTGCCCGACGTCCACTCCGAGGTCAGCTGGGTTGCCGACGCCATCGCCGACCGCTGGCACCGTGCAGTGGCCGATCGCGGCGTCCCGCCCAGCGCTGCGGTGCTGGTGCGCCGCCGCACGGATATGGCACCGTTGGCGGCCGCACTGCGAGCCCGCGACGTTCCGGTCGAAGTGGTGGGGCTTGGTGGCTTGCTGGATACGCCGGAGGTCCGCGACCTGGTGAGCGTGCTGCGGTTACTTGCCGATCCCTTGGCCGGTACCGCCGCGGTGCGGCTACTCACCGGTGCGCGGTGGCGGATCGGCGCGGCCGACCTGGCCGCCTTGTGGGACCAGGCCCGGGAACTGGCGATTGATCACCAGCTGTCACCAGGTGCGGGAAGCGCCGGTCAGGGCGGGTCAAGCCAGAGCGCCAATCCGGTCGCGGTGCTGGCTGCGTTGCCTGGCGATCTGCCGGGGGAGGCTGCAGAGGCGGCGGGGCTGGTGGATGCGCTGGACTCGCCCGGTGACCCGGCGCGCTACTCCGAGTCGGGCTACCGGCGCCTGTGCGCGCTGGCCGCCGAGCTGCGAGCGCTACGGCGCCGGATCAGCCAGCCACTGACCGACCTGGTTGCCGATGCCGAGCGCACCTTGCTGCTTGACACCGAATCGCTGGTCCGTCCTGGACCGGCGGGCCGAGCCCATCTGGATGCCTTTGCCGACGTGGTCGCGGACTTTGCCGCTGCCAGCCCACTGGCTGGCCTACCCGCGCTGCTGGACTACCTGAGCACCGCCGAGGACGCCGAAGACGGTCTCGAGCAAGGCGAGGTCGAAGTTGCCCAAGATCGGGCGCAGATCCTGACCGTGCACGCCGCCAAAGGCCTCGAATGGCAAGTGGTGGCCCTTCCACACCTGGTCGAGGGAGTATTTCCAGCGACCAAGAAGAGCTCGTCGTGGCTGCGGACGGTCACCGAACTGCCGGTAGCCCTGCGCGGCGACCGCGCTGACCTGCCCGAGCTCACGCTGCCTGCCGGAGCAGATCAGAAGCAACTGGCTGAGGTGCTATCAGCCCACGAGGACGCTTTTGACGCTCGCCGGCTGACGGAGGAACGCCGGCTGCTGTATGTCGCACTGACCCGTGCGCAGCAGTCGCTCCTGGTCAGTGGTCATCATTGGGCTGAGGCCGGGACCGCACCGAAGCAGGTATCGCCGTTCCTGCTGGAGATCCGCGATAACCCTAAAAGTGTGGTCGATCAGTGGGCGCCCGCTCCGGTCGAGGGTCAGACCAACCCGCTAGACGCTACGCCAAGGCAACAAGCCTGGCCGGTTGACCCGCTCGGGCACCGCCGTGATGCGGTAGCCGCGGGTGCTCAGCTGGTCCGGGATGCATGGGAGCTGCGTGCTAAGGACCACCCGCCAGGGCCGGCTGCGGGCAGTTGGCAGCATGAGATCGACGTCCTGCTCGCCGAGCGAGATGCCCGTCGGGCGCACCAACGGGTAGTACTGCCCACGCACCTGTCGGTGAGCCAGCTTGTGGAGCTTGCCGCCGACCCGGCAGCCCTGGCGGCCCGGTTACGCAGGCCGCTGCCGCTGCCGCCCAACCCGATGGCGCGTAATGGGACCGCATTCCACGCATGGCTGGAACGACGGTTCGGTTCTACCCGCCTGATCGATCACGACGAACTCCCCGGCGCTGCCGACGAGTCAGCCGCGCCGAACACCGACCTGGCGTCGCTGCAGGCGGCGTTTCTCGCCAGCGAGTGGGCGCACCGGAGCCCACACGACGTTGAGGTTCCCTTCGAAACCGTGTTCGACGGAGTGGGTGTGCGCGGCCGGATGGATGCGGTGTTCGCCGACGCCGACGGCGGCTGGACGGTGGTCGATTGGAAGACCGGGCCGGTGCCCGATGAGCTGGCACTGCCTGCGGTGAGCGTTCAGCTCGCTGCCTACCGGTTGGCCTGGTCGGCGCTGTCTGGAGCGCCGCTCGACCGGGTGCGTGCAGCCTTCCACTATGTCCGGGATAACCGCACGCTGCGGCCCACCGACCTGCTCGATGCTGTCGGATTGCAGGCTCTATTACGCGGTATACCTGTTGGCTGAACCGGAGTCGGGGCTGGCGCGGAAATTATCAGTGTCCAACGCCGTCGATCTCCGTATGTCACGGACCGGACTACGTGTTAAAGAGTAAAGCCCTTTGCTACGTAGCACACACCGGGATTTAGGTGCGGTTACCGATTGTCGCCTGACGTTACTTCTCGGCAGGGTATGTAGTACCAAGTCGGCAAAACAGGGTCGATGAGGTTTTGTGTGCCCGGTCACGCACCGGGGACTCACCTTTCCTAGGAGGACCTGATGTCTGATGAACTGAGCTTTGCGGAGATCGACGGGCAGCACGTCGAGCTGCTCCCCGCACGTACCGTCCTGTCAATGATCAGCCTTGAGGGCCCACGTGGCGGAGACGCGGGCAATGGTGGCCAGGGTGGCAAGGGTGGCGTCGGTGGCGAGGGCGAGGGCAAGGCGTTTTTCCTGTACCCGTACTTCTACACCGAGGGCAACGTGACCAACTCGCTGACCGGTGGTCTCGGTGGCGAGAGCACCGCCGATGGTGGCGCCACCACGGGTGGTGCGGCCACGGCCGCTCCTGTTGCTCCTGCAGGGTCCTAACCAGCGGCTGTCCGGCGACCGGATCGTCGTTGGACAGCGACCACTCACCGGGAAGGGTGGCCATTTGGGCCGCCCTTCCCGGTTTGCTTTGTTTGCAATAAGTCAGCTTTGCGCCGCATGCAGTAGAAGCGGTTTTCGTCTACGTACTCGCAGCCTGTGTTCTTGGTTTGGGTCTGGCCCGTTAGGTAGTTTGGAATGGATGAGTTACGTGTGAGTACTGATTGCCCCCAGGTCGTGATGTGGGCAGTGTATGTGATGCCGAGTCGGTATGCCGCCGATGACGTGTTTTCGTCCCGGAAGTCTCCGGGGCGTCCTTTCCTAGGAGGATTTGATGTCTGATGCGTTGAGCTTTGTTGAGATCGACGGGCAGCACGTGGAGCTCCTGCCGGCCCGTACCGTGATGTCGCTGGTGCACCTCGGTGGCGGCGAAAACGGCGGCCGTGGCGGGAACGCCGGCACGGGCGGCGCCGGGGGCGCTGGCCGCGGTGGCATCGGGGTGAACCTCTTGAACATCGACCTGTTCGGCGACCAGACGAACAGCGCTGGCGACGGGACCGGTGGCGCGGGCGGCACCGCCGATGGTGGCAACGGTGGAGCTGTGCACAGCTGAGTAAGCCGCTGCTGCTAGCGATCTAACGATCGCAGCGTGCCGTTTATTGGGAGGGGTGGCCGCTTAGCGGCCACCCCTCCCTTATTTTTACCGCATTTATCGCGGCGGTTCGTGAATGCATCTCCGTGGTAGGTACTGGAATAAAAAAATTCTCGAGGGCTAGGTGGTCCGCGCGTGGGAGTTACGTGCGACTACTGATTGCCGAGTGGCCTTAATGGCAGGCAAAGTATGTGGTGCTGAATCGGTAATGCCGCCGATGAAGCGATGTGGTCCTCGGGTATCGCCGGGGCAATATTCCCTAGGAGGATTTGATGTCTGACGCACTGAGCTTTGCGGAGATCGACGGGCAGCACGTGGAGCTCCTGCCGGCCCGTACCGTCATGTCCCTGCTCCGCACCGGTGGCGAAAACGGCGGCCGTGGCGGCAACGGTGGGCACGGCGGCGCCGGTGGCCAGGGTCGTGGCGGAATTGGCCTGAATGTGCTGAACATCGACCTGTTCGGTGACCAGACCAACAGCGCTGGCGACGGAACCGGCGGTGCCGGCGGCTCGGCCGATGGCGGCAAGGGCGGATCTGTCGTCAGCTGACCAAATTAGTGTCGTCGGACGATCGCACGGGTCGTGCGCGACAGGAATTGGTAAAGGGGGTGGCCCAATTTGGCTGCCCCCTTTACCACCCTGATTCAGCGCGGCGGTTCGGACTCCTGGTGGCTTGTGCGAGCCGGTTCCGAGATAAGTACTCTTGGTGGCACGCTTAAGTGAACCTTGTGGTCGGCTAGGTATGAGAAGAAAATCCGCGTCCTACGTAGTAGCCGCGGCACAGTTACGTGTGACTACTGATTGCCACCCGACCATGCCGCTAGGCAAGGTGTGGATAGCCAAATCGGCACTGCCACCGATGAGGTCTTTCGGCCCGGTTCGCCGGGATCACCTTTCCTAGGAGGATTGATGTCTGACGCATTGAGCTTTGCTGATGTTGACGCTCAGCACGTGGAGTTGCTCCCGGCCCGTACTGTCATGTCGCTCCTGCACACGGACGCCAGCGGTGGCCGTGGCGGCAACGCGGGCAAGGGTGGCGTGGGCGGCCAGGGCCGTGGTGGCATCGGCCTGAACATCCTCAACATCGACCTGTTCGGCGACCAGATCAACAGTGCCGGCGATGGGACCGGCGGTGCTGGCGGCGACGCTGATGGTGGCACCGGTGGGGCGCTGGGCAGCTGAGAGGAGCTTCACGATTAGGTGATCGCCTGATCGTGAATAGTGCCGCTGGCTGGTGGAGGGGCGCTCGGGATCCGATCGCCCCTCCCTGCCGCTAAGGGCCGGCTACCAGCAAAAATGGCGCGGCGCTAACGTTCGACGTAGGTGATTGGCTGACTGGATCTCCGTGGCATCTGTGGTCGCTACGTATCAGAAGAGCCTTCAGGACTACGTAGTGCACCTAGAAGAGTTAAGTACGACTACTGGTTGCCACAAGGGTGTGGCTATGGGCACGGTAGGTGAGCGCCGAATCGGCACTGCCACCGATGCGGTGCTCGTAGTCCCCGGGGCCATCGACAGGCCGCCGGAACACCTTTCCTAGGAGGATCTATGTCTGACGCACTGAGCCTTGCTGACCTCGACGGGCAGCGTGCCGAGCTGTTGCCGCACCGCACCCTGATGTCGATGTTCACCACGATCAGTGGGGGTCGTGGCGGCGATGGCGGCGCTGGTGGCCACGGCGGCCAGGGTCGTGGCGGCATCGGTGCCAACCTCATCAACGTCAACCTGCTGGGCGACCAGACCAACTCCGCAGGCAGCGGCTTCGGCGGCGTAGGCGGCGATGGTACTGGCGGTGCCGGAGGGGCTCTCAAGAGCTGAGTCGAACGGTACCTGAGCGTCATCAGGTGCGCCGTGGTGCGAAAGGGGTGGCTGGAGGGCGGCCGCCCCTTCGCAATGCTATAGCACCGCAACCTTACGCAATGACGCCGCTGAAACTAGGTAGTCAACAACCATACTAAGGCATTGGGTGTCGGTTAGGCTGGATGACAATTCAATAATGCCGCCGTCGAGTGTCTGCGCTTTGGGGGCTTTTCGGGTGCACGTTGCCGGTGGTATCAGGATTCGAATCCGGCTACAGCGAGTTCGAGTCGGAGGAGTCGGGGGAGTCGGGGGAGGGCGTCATCGACACTGAACGTGTGATGGTTGATTCAGGCTCAGTTGTGGGTACGGCGCCGCGACTGGCCGAGGGAATCGAACTGATCGGGGAATATCAGGGATCGGGCTTTGTCCAGGCGCCCTACATTGTGCGTCGAGCCGACGGGCAGGTCATCCAGTTGCCCCGCTTGTTGTACCTGTTGGCGGCCAGCGTGGATGGTGACCGCGACCACGAACAACTGGCCACGGTGCTCAGCGCCGAGATCGGCAAGATAGTACAGCCCGACCAGGTGGCGTTCCTGCTGAATGAGCGGTTGCGGCCGGTAGGGATCGTGGCCGACGATCCGGTACCTGACCAGTCCGGCACGGGGGAGGGCGCCGGCAAGCGCAAGATGGCGGTGAAGTCCGATCCATTGCTGGCATTGAAGTTTCGGGTCGGTGTGGTGCCCGAGAGGATGGTCTGGCGTATTGCCGGGTTATTCGGGCCGATGTTCTGGCCCCCGGTGATACTGGCGGCGCTGGCCGCATTCGTCGGGCTGGACGTGGCCATCATTGCCCAAGGCGGCCTGGGACAGATCGTGCCCAGTGCGGTGGCATTGGTATACCAGCCGGCGTTGACATTGTTGGTGATCGGGTTACTGCTGGTCTCGGCTGCGTTTCACGAGTGCGGGCATGTAGCTGCGTGCCGCTATGGTGGTGCCAAACCTGGAGTGATGGGCTTCGGGTTGTACCTGGTGTGGCCGGCGCTCTACAGCACGGTCACCGATTCCTACCGGCTGAACCGGGTCGGGCGGCTGCGAACCGACCTGGGAGGCGTCTACTTCAATGCGGTGTTCATTACCGGAATGTGCGCCGCCTATCTCGACACCGGCGCACCGTGGCTGCTGGTGGCCATCGTGGCACTCCATATCGAAACCGCGACACAGTTCTTGCCGATGATCCGGCTGGATGGCTACTACATCTTGTCGGACCTCATCGGTGTGCCGGATCTATTCAGCCGGATGGGTCCAGTTCTGGCGAGCATCATCCCCGGCCGACCCACCCATCCCAGGGTCAAGGAGCTTAAGCCGTGGGCTCGTCGCACGATCACCTTGTGGGTCTTCGTCGTGGTGCCCTACTTGCTGTATTGGTTGATCGGATTTTTGCTGGTGATACCGAAGGTGCTGCCTGTGGTGTGGGCACGGCTGGTTGAGCTGTCCCGAGCGGTGGCGGCCGCGGCGGCCCACGGCCAGATCGCCGAGACCACGCTGGGTATCGTGCAGATCATCTTGCTGTTGATCCCCTGGGTGGGATCGTTGCTGATGCTGGGCCTGATGCTCCGCCGACCGGTGCGCTGGCTGCTTACTCGCTCGCCGATGGCGCGGCTACGCGCAGGGAGGGCGTAGTGCGCGATGACCCGGAGTGCAGTGTCGCGTGGGGCCACCGTCCAGGTTGGCCGGGTGGCAGTGCTGCTGGCGATCGCGGCGCTGCTGGCGGGTTGCGTGGGCACCGCAACGGGATCATCTCCAGGTTCTGCTGGTACCGGCACTTCTGGTACCAGCAGAACCCTTCACGGAGGTGATGGAGGTATTGCGGGTAATGGAGGGGACGGCTATGGCGGTTGGGGTGGCAACGGCTATGGCGGCAATGGTGGCAACGCCGGCGGGGGCGCCGGTGCTGATGGGACATCCGGCGCGCTCGGTGGCGATTTTTCCGATCCCGCCGCCCTGGCCGGCTCTGGCCGGCTGACTAGCCGGACAGTTGATCTTCCCGGAGTCACCTCGGTGGTGGCGGCGGCCAACTTCGCCGTGCACCTGCGGACGGGTGGACCGGCGCAGGCCGTGGTCAGGATGGATGACAACCTGGTTGACCGGGTCGACGCCACCGTCACCGGCGGGGTACTGCGGTTAGGTATCAAACCAGGTATGAGTGTCCGGAATGCGACGCTGTCGGCTGATGTGACCGTCGGCAAGCTTGATCGGGTCGCTATCAGTGGAGCTAGCCGCATCACGCTGACCGATACCGTGCGCAGCCCGACACTGCAGCTGGAAGTCAGCGGCGTCGGCTCGCTGACCGGGCCGATCCAGGTAGACCGCCTGCTGGCCGACGTTTCCGGAGCTGGCAGCCTGGGAGTATCTGGGCTGGTGCAGGACTTCCGCCTGGAGGCGGCCGGAGCCAGCCGGCTGCCGCTTGGTGATCTCACCGCGCGTCGCCTCGACGCGGTGCTGTCCGGGGCCAGCCATGCGGTCGTCGCGGTCAACGACACGCTCGCCGTGCAGGCCACTGGAGCGTCGGTGCTGCGCTACCGTGGCACGCCCCGCGTCACCCACTCCGAGGTGTCGGGCATGTCGTCCGTCGTACCCGACTCCGGATAATGGTGAGTAAGTAGTGGATCGCAATTGGATCGACTGGGTCGATCCTGCTATTTAAACAATTGAATGTAGAAACAAGCTGTTACTACAGCTATACGCACTGTCACGAGTCGGATCTCGCTGATCCTACTCACCGTAGTATTCACCGTCTAAGAACAAGTCGCCCATGGCTATCTCGTCACAGTTAGCTTATGCTGACGTCCAGGGGGTATTGGCGCGACGCGGGGGGGCGTAGCCAATGTGTCAGGGGGGGCCGTGGCGGCCGGCTGTGCCGTCAACAATGCCTCCGACCAGCGCCGGTTGTCCGGCGCGCAGGTCGGGTCTGCGATGAGAACGGATTCGTGGACGCTCACAGGGCGTGACTCAGAGTTGCAGTTTATCGCAGAGCGTTTAACCGGTGGGGAATCACGCAGCGTCGTCATCGCTGGCCCGGCTGGAGTCGGCAAGACGCGACTTGCTCGCGAAGCGCTGGCGGTGGCAAAGCGCGGTGGCCGGGTGACGCGGTGGGCCGCGGGAACTAATGCGGCCGCGGCTATTCCTTTGGGAGCGGTGGCGCATCTGTTGCCCGCGGTGGAGACGGTATCGGAGCCGTTGACGCTGCTGCAGCGGGCCGGAGCCGCGATCGCTGAGCAAGGCAAGGGCCACCGGTTGGTCATCGGTGTGGACGATGCGCACCTACTTGACGAGCTGTCGGTGACGCTGCTGCATCAGCTGGCCTTGACCCGCACAGCTTGCGTGGTGCTGACCGTGCGCACCGGGGAACCTGCGCCGGATCCAGTGGTGACCCTGTGGAAGAACGGCTTGGCAGACCGGTTGGAGCTCACACAACTGCCGCGGGCGGCGATGAACCGCCTCGTCACCAGCGTCCTCGGCGGGGTGGTCGACAGCCGCACCATCGAACGGCTCTGGCGGGCTACCCGCGGGAACGCCCTTTTCCTGCGGGAGCTGGTGGAAGGCGGCTGCGAGACCGGGAAGTTGCGGATGCGCGACGGGGTGTGGCGATGGGAGGGCCGGATGGAGCCCACTCCCCGCCTCCGCGAGATCGTCCAGGGCCAGCTCGGTGGGTTGGGGGCCGACGAGCGGACCGCGCTGGAGCTGCTGGCCACCGACGAGCCGCTAGGTCTGGGGCGGGTGGCCAGTTTGATCAACCCCGAGGTGGTCGCGGTACTGGAGCGCCGGGGTTTGGTCAGGGTCGTCAACAGCGGCTGGCGAGCTGAGGTGCGGTTGGCGCATCCCATCTATGCCACCGTGGTGCGGGATCAGCTGCCAGAGGCCAATGCGTGCCAGTTACGTCGCAGGTTGGCGAACACACACCTGCCGTGGAAACGCCAGGACGACCTGCTTAGGGCGGGTCTCCTCCTGCTGGACAGCGACCAACCGCAGGCACACGCCAGCCTGCTGGCCGATGCCGCGGTGCACGCCAACGCCCTGCTCGATCACGAAAACGCCGCCCGCCTGGCCCAGGCGGCGATTGACGGAAGTGACGGCCGGGACGGGGTGCAGGCGCACCTGGCCTTGATCGAGGCGGTGCGCTGGCAGGGCTGCCCGGACGAGGCCGACGAGGTCGCAGCGGCGACAGCCCCATTCGCCACTTCCGCAGAGGACCGGTCACGGCTAGCTGAGGTAAGGGCACTGAATTTGTTCTTCGGTGTCCACCAGGTAGCCAAGGCTGAGGGGATGCTGCACAAGGCTGTCGCCGACGCCGTAGACAACGAGGTACGCCGGCGCATCAGCGCGGTCCAAGGGGTGCTGGCGTTTTTCGCCGGGAGGCCGCAGCAGGCGGCAGAGTCTGGCGCCGAGATCCTGGCCTCAGAAGGTGTGAGTCCCGAGGCTTCGGTGTGGGCGTCGAGCGCGACCGGTGCGGGGCTGGCTGTCCAGGGACGCATCACCGAAGCGCTATCCGCGGTGGAAGCAGGGTGGGCGGCTCTGGCTCGCTGCACGACTGAGCCAGAAATGGCGTCATGCCGGCAGGTGCTGGCGCACGCTGAGATGTCAGCGCTCTTGCGGGCTGGACGCATATCCGATGCGGTAGGTCGGGCCACCGAATTACACGAGTGGTGCATGAGCCAGCCGCAATGGGCTGGGGATGCCCTGGTTGCCGCTCATCTCGGGTGGGCATCACTGGCCGCAGGACGTCCGCGTAGCGCTGTCCGGTGGCTCGCAGAAGCAGCAGCCGGGCTGGGCCAATGCGACCCGGGAGGGTTCCGGGAACTGTGCATTGCCTTGCTGGCGCAAACCCATGCCCAGTTAGGCGATGGTGCCCAGGCCAGGCGGCTGCTGGATGGCGGCGAGGTTGGGCGTCACTGCGCGGTGTTCGAACCGGAGTGGCTGATGGCCGAGGCCTGGCAGGCGGCCGCCGAGGATCGCACTGCTCAAGCGATCGATCGTGCGCAGCAGGCGGCCACGGTAGCCCGTGACATGGGTCAGCGGGCGGTGGAGGCGCAAGCTTTGCATGCCACGGTCCGGCTAGGACGGGCAAGCGAGGTAGCCGACCGCCTGCGGCAGCTGGCCGAAGAGGTGGAGGGTCCCCTGGTGGCTGCCTACAGTGCGCATGCCGAGGCGGCAGCGGCTAACGCTGGTGGGGGGCTAGACGAGGTAGCCGCGGAGTTCGAGAAGTTGGGAGCCCGGTTGCTGGCCACCGACGCCGCAGCGCACGCTGCCGCAGCGCACCTTCGCGCCGGTGATCGGCGGCGAGCGGCGGCCTCCACAGCTCGCGCCGCCGGCCTCGCCCGGGCTTGCGAGGACATCCGCACCCCTGCTTTGGAACAACTCGCGCCACGACCACTGACCACCCGGGAAGGCGAAGTCGCCAGCCTGGTTGTGCAGGGCCTGAAAAACCAGGCCATCGCCGAGCGTTTGGTCCTTTCCGTCCGAACCGTGGAGGCACACCTGGCTAATGCCTACGCCAAACTCGGCATCAGCAGCCGCGCCGAACTGGCCAAAGCACTGCGTGCGGAGTAGCTGGTGTGGCGGGACAGAGCCGGGCGTACAGCAGCACGAGGACTGCAGCGGTGGTGAGGACGGCAAGGGCGATGTGCGGTGCGTCGACCGGCCGCAGATGGGCCACGCTCCGGTGCAACGCCAGCGTGACGAGGGCGACGCCGAGGCTGGTGCCCACGCCACAGGTCATATTGAGCAGCCCCGCCCGTACCGGCGATGCGGGCCGGCATGGCCCGCATTATCAGGCTGTTTGTTCACGGCGTGAAGATCCCTGACGCGATCCCGAGCCGGCCGAGCAAGAATACCCACCGCCACCCTAGGCTGGAGATCATCGGCTCGCCGACCGTGGGCCCGGCGCCAGCCCGACAACAGCGATACCCACTGCACCTCGGCCAGGGAAGCGCGAACTCGGTACACAGCGATCGGTAGGTCCCTTCCCCACCCGCCACCGCCAGCAGTGGCCAACTAGGTCGATGACCGATATAATCGCGCACCGATAAGTCCCGGGTCTAAACTCCTGGCATGGCAGCGCCTGCGTCCAAGCCAGCAAAGGCTGTGGTCTCGTCCGAAGCCCGCGCCCTCACCGAGGTGGTCACCCAGCTGCGGCGTGCGCTGCGCACCAGCATCCGCACCGACTACCCATGGGAATTCCTGCCGATGGCGCAGGTTGAGCTGTTGCTCGCGGTGCGGGATCACCAACCAATCCGCATCGGCCAGCTCGCCGACCTGTTACGACTCGCCTCTAACACCGTCAGCGGGCTAGTCCAGGCTCTCGTCGAGGCAGATCTGGCCGAGCGGAACCCGGACCCCTCCGACCGGCGTGTCGCCGCGGTGACCCTGACCCCAGCAGGCCGCGCCAAGCTTGCCGGCTGGGAACAGGCCCACCAGCGGCGTATCGGCGAAGCTCTTGACCAACTACCCGTCGCTGATCAGGCCGCTGTCCGGGCCGCCATACCAGCGCTGGCTCGTCTGGTCGAGCACCTGGTGGCACCGTCCCGATGATCGTGCTATTTGGTGCGACCGGATATACCGGCGGCCGGGTGGCGCAGTCCATGGTGCGGCGGGGACTGCGACCGATCCTGGCCGGGCGCAATACCGCCCGACTCCAGGTGCTGGCATCCCGACTGGGCAACGTGGAGGTGGCGCGGGCTGATGTGGCGGATCCCGCGTCGGTGCAGCGTCTGATCAGCCGGAATGACGTACTGGTCAGCACCGTGGGCCCATTCCTCCGGCTCGGGGAACCGGCGCTGCGGGCAGCGGTCGAGGCGGGCGCGATTTACTTCGATTCCACTGGAGAGCCACCTTTCATCCGCCGGGTATTCGAGGACTTCGGCCCGGCAGCGCAGCGAACCGGGGCCAGCCTGATCACCGCGTTCGGCTACGACTACGTGCCCGGGAACCTCGCCGGTGCGCTGGCGCTGCACGGCGCACGGCAATCGGTGCACCGCATCGACGTCGTTTACCTGATCGGTGGGGTCGGCCGGGCGCAGGTGATCAGTGGGGGCACCTTCGGATCTGCTGCCGGGTTACTCACCGAGCAAAGCTTCACCTGGCGTGACGGCAGCATCCAGCCGGAACCCACCGCATCGCGATTTCGTATCGTCAAGGTCGCCGGGGCGGAGTACCCAGCGGTGGCCGTCGGCGCTACCGAGCATTACGCGCTACCTCGACTCGCGGCCGCGGCGGGATGGGCGGATCTTTCGGAGGTGGACGTCTACCTCGGCCGGCGCGCCCCCGCGACACGTCTGGCACAGCTTGCCTGCCAGGTTGTTCCGGCGCTGCTGGCGGTACCCGGTGCCCGGTCGTTGGTGGGCGTCATCGGCAGCCTCGCGCAGCGCTTCGTTGCTGAAGAGCCCGATCCGGGAGCGCTCGCGCAGGTCAACTCCCACGTCGTGGCCACCGCCTATGATGCATCTGGCGCCGAACTGGCCCAGGCCAGTGTCGAGTCCGGTGATCCATACCAGCTCACCGCGGACCTGCTCGCCTGGGCCGCGCAGCGCGCGGCAGAACATGGCGTGTCCGGGCCAGGGGCGCTGGGGCCCGCAGAAGCTTTTGGCCTCGACGTGCTCGCCGCCGGAGCACGCGAGGTAGGTCTGCGCCGCTGCTGAGTCGCGTGCGGCAGGCAGCGCACACCGCCGGGCTCCGAGCCGCACTGAGCACGTCCGTGGCCGGCAAGCGGCCTGGTTACGATGGCCCGGTGGCAGCCAGGGGTACCACTCGAGTCGGTGGCGTGCTGCTTGCGGTGGTGATCGTCGCCGTGTCGATCGGGCTGGGGTGGTTGCTGTGGCCACCCCCCGGCGGCGGCCAGTTCCGCGTCGCCAAGGCCACTGTGGTGGAGTCGGTGCTGTGCGGCCCGGCCAATGCCGAAGATCTGGTGCACGTTGAGCTGGTAACCGGGCGGGTGGTGCCAGCCCGGCTAGACGGATGCGGGCACCGGCTCGGTGAGGTCCTGTCCGTCGAGGTGCCTGACCGGCCGCCGGCTGGCGAATGGGTCGCCCGGCTGGCCGGCACCGGGGTGCCCAGCGCGGCACGGGATGTGCAGCGTCTGGGCGCGGTCGGTGTTGCAGTCGCCGGGATCGCGGGAGCGTTGCTGGTATGGCGGCTGCGCGGCAGCCGGGTGGTCGCCCACCGTAGGGTAGGTCCATGACCCGTATCCCCTTGCCCGCGGTTGAGTTGTACCGCGAGACCCTGTCCAACGGGCTGCGGGTGGTGCTCAGCCCGGACCGATCCGCCCCCGTGGTTGCCGTCGGAGTGCACTACGACGTCGGATTTCGTTCTGAACCCCAAGGCCGCACCGGGTTCGCGCACCTGTTCGAGCATTTGATGTTCCAGGGCAGCGAAAGCTTGGAGAAGCTCGCCCACTTTCGTTACGTGCAGGCTTCGGGCGGTACATTCAACGGTTCCACCCATCCCGACTACACCAACTATTTTGAAATCGTACCGTCGGCGGCGTTGGAGCGCGCGCTGTTCCTGGAGGCCGACCGGATGCGGGCACCGCGGCTCACCGCGGAAAACCTGCGCAACCAGGTCGACGTCGTCAAGGAAGAAATCCGGCTGAACGTGCTGAACCGGCCCTACGGTGGATTCCCGTGGATCACGCTGCCCCCGGTGCTCTATGACACCTTTCCTAATGCGCACAACGGCTACGGCGATTTCTCCGAGCTGGAAGCGGCCACGGTGGATGACTGCGCGGCATTCTTCGACGCCTACTACGCTCCGAGTAACGCGGTTCTCACACTGTCCGGGGATTTCGCCGTCGATGCAGCGCTCGAGCTGGTGCACCGGCATTTCGATGACGTACCCGCCCGTCCAGCGCCGTTACGGCCATCGTTCGGTGAGCCGCCACCACAGGGGGAGCGTCGGCACCGCTATCGCGACGCGCATGCACCGTTACCCGCCTTGGCGCTCGGCTACCGGATGCCCGATCCGGCTGCCAGCTTCGAGGATTACCTCGCTTATGAGGTCGTTGCTGCGGTGTTATCTGATGGAGACTCCTCCCGTCTTGAGCAGCGTCTGGTGCACACCGACGCGCTGGTGACCGATGTTGGTGCGGGCTGTGGTCTCTTTGGTGCGCCGCTGGATGCCCGAGATCCGGATACCTTCACCATTACCGCGATCCATCCCACCGACGTGGACGTCGAGGCAGTGATCGCGGCGACCGATGAGGAGCTTGCCGAACTCGCTGCCAACGGTCCTGAGCCCGAAGAGCTGGTCCGGATCACTGCTCGGTGGGCTGCGACCCTTTTCCGCGAGCACGACCGGTTGGTGAGCCGCACGGTTGGGATCGGCTCGTTCGAGTTGCTGCACGGGCGCGCCGAGCTGATCACCGAAGCGCCCGCATTGGTAGCCGGGATGACTGTTGAACAGGTCGCGAAGGCGGCCAGCCAGCTACGGCCGGATTCTCGCGCAGTGCTGATCGTCGAACCCGCAAGCGGTTCTTCGGTGCAAATGCTCGAACCCGCAAGCGGTTCTTCGGT
>JAJPIR010000161.1 GCA_021324675.1 Actinomycetota bacterium | reverse complement strand
CTAGCGGTGAATGGACCTGCGCTTCAGTGAGCGTCGAAAGCCGTGCTCGCGCCCACGCTCGCCGGGCACTGGGCTCGACGAATCTGGAGCTCACGGAGTTCCCGTACACGTTTTGCTATCCGCTGATACTCACGGTGAAGGGCATGATTATGCGCCACCGTTCCGAGTAGAAATCCGAAAGCAAACAACAATGCTGCAAACAGGAGATCATGTTTATCATCTCTACCGACCCCCTCGGGGTGAACAGAAGTCACAAGCTAAGATGCACTCGGGTGTGTCGATGTCTTGCAGGTGGGCCACATATCCATTAATATCGAGAAACAAATAGCCGCGAGCGGCCATCCGGTGACGGTACCCGCGCCGCGAGGGAAACCGGAGGATTCGGTTCAGGAAATCCGCTTCAGCCGGTCCATCCCCAATTCGATCTTCGGTGTTCTTCCGGTGAGGATTTACGTTACCCGTTGATTCATCACCCAAACCTGCAACCTGCCGTCGGATAGCGGGCGCGGCTGCCGTGCCAGCCATCGTTTTCTCCTCTTTAACCGTGCCAGCATCGAGCCGGTTGCAACTTTGACGTTACGGTTATGTCCCGCCTCTGGATCACGGGAACTGCTCTGCGCGATGTCGGTTCTCATCACTGGGCCTTGTCGTACGATCCCGGCACGTGACGTCAGCACTAAGCGATGACCTCAGGACCGCCATACATCTGCCCGATGGCATATCTCCTCGCAGCCAACGGTATACGCCGGACGTGTCGGGTGTCGCTGAGTTCGATAGCAACCGTACGGTGTGTACGTACCCGTATCGCTTTTCCCGGAAGTTACTGGTGAACAGCGGGATGCTGTCGCCTGGCCGGCGATTGCCGATGATCGCTTGGCGCCTAGATTCCCCCTCATAGCAGGCGAAGTCTTCCGCGCCACGAGACCGTCGGCCGCCTCGAGCCGTCCCGCTCCACGATGCTCTTCTCCGGGTCGTGCACCCGGTCAGCTCTTCGGCGTCGGGCCAGGCTTGCTTCTGCCCGGTCACCTGCAATCAGTGTCAGCAGCGGCGCGCAGAACTTGGTGCCAGCAACCGGTGACGTCTATATCCAACATATCAGTACAATTCAACTCAGCGTAGAGGACGTACCGCCCAATCGAAAGCTCTGTTGCCCTATTTGGGTGGAGTGGACTTGATCCATGTGGCTATTAGTATTTACGTACGTGGAGAAGCTCAGGTCCGGATCTCCGACTACACCTCCGGCCAACTGTGAGCTTTTTGAATTTGATGTAAAGTCAACCAGCCTGGGCCTTGGATGTCTTTTAAGCAAAGCTTAAATTTCACTGAAGTCTTACTCGTGTGTACTCCAGTCAGGGGAGCGATGGCGACTCCAGGGGGACTGGAGCTCGCTGCCTGCGGTCTGAGCAATCTCACCGTAATTTTACTTAAATATACCCCCGCGCAGGGGTTGACCCACTATGTCGAGTGCGTTAGACGTTTATGCGGACGCATTGCGGATGGGATGCTCGCCCGGTTCGGGAGCAACAGCGGCGGGTCGGCTTTTTGATCGACCCCCGGCTTTTGCTCAATTGCCGATTACCCAGTGGCCAGGGGATCATCTGCTGGGTTGAAGTGATGAGTTGTCATCGAACGCCGCGTGCGTCCGTGTCAATGTCAGTCAACGAATCGATGCATGAGGAGTCGGCGTGACGTCATCGACCTCACGACAGCAGTCCAGCACCGAGCGGAATGAGACAGGACACGACAGCCAGCGCCACCAAGATGAGCGCACCCTCCTAGGCTTGTCGGTCAACGAACTGCAACGTGACCTGCAGCGAGTGGAAGACCAGGCTCGCCTGGCACAGCACGACGCCCACAACGCACGCCAGTGGGCGCAGCAGTCGCGAAGTGCCGCGCAGCATGCGCAAAACCAGTCGCGTCAGGCCCAAAACCAGGCACAGTTGGCCCAAAGCCAAGTTCAGCAGGCGCAGGCCCAGCTGCAGCAGGCCCAAAACCAGGCCCAGCAGGCCCAGAACGAGGCCCAGCAGGCCAACCAGCGTGCGCAGCAGGCACAGGGTCAGGCACAGCAGGCCCAAAGCTTGGTACAGCAGGCGCAAAACGAGGCCCAGCAGGCCAACCAGCGTGCGCAACAGGCACAGGAGCGGGCCGACCAGGCCAATCAGCAGGCCCAGCAGGCGGAGGACCAGGCTCAGCAGGCACACAACTACGCCGTGCAGGCCCAGACTGATGCCGGACAGATCCGGACTAACGTTCGGCAGCTCCAATGGGTCTAACGGACACCGGCTGACCCGGCGCCGTCACTGAGCGAGGAACCGCCGAGGGGTCACCGATGAGTGGCCCCTCGGTGCTGGGCGTGCCCTAACGCTCGTGGTCATCATCGCCACGGCAGCTGGCTGCTGGAGAGCATCGCTTAGTGACCAGTAGAGCACGCTTAGTGGCCAGTGAGGGGTGCACTGGCATCGGTGGCTGATGGGTGTGCCGGGCGAATACCTGAAGAGCACGCTTCGACGGCGGCGGCCACCGAATCATGGAGATCGAAGACCTGATCGAGCCCGGTGGTCTTCAGGGCGTTGACGACCGCGTGATTCTTACCGGCGACAAGGGCGAGGTGGTACCCAGCAGCTTCTTGGACATCGAGAATTTCGACGAGGATGCTCAGCCCGATCGAGGCAAGGAGCTGGACACCCGACAAGTCGATCGCAAGGTGAGCAGGGGCTGAGGTGATTATGTCTGTCAGCTTTTGCCGCAGTCCGGGCCCGGTGAGTAAATCGATCTCTCCGGTCACCACACACAGGGTCGTACCTGCGGTGACTTCGCTGACCGTGACGTTGAGCACCTCGTCGGCAAGGAGCCGACCGGCCTCGAACGACTCGGGCATCGCTTCCCTCCACTCCACAGGTAGGCGGCCCAGCAGCGTTGCGACCACGAACGTGGCGCCAAGGCGACAAGTTGGGGAAATCTAGCAGCCACGCGCATCTGTTGCGTCGTCGCCTCAGCGCTGAGCTGGGTGGTTCGGCGCCTGAGCAGGCGTAGCCGCGCTCTGGAAGCACCAACCGCGCGGCCACTGACCCTGGCCAGGTTCTGAAATCCCACACCGTAGTCTCGCGGGGCGATGACCGACGATGGACAACAGCAACGGCGGAGTCCGCACCTGGTGGTGTGCGGTGACAATCCGCTGGCCTACCGTCTCATCGAGGAGCTGGTCGCCCAGATAGAAGACGAGGTGACCGTGATCATGCCGTCGGTTGCGCGAAATTATGGGCCACGGATCGCGGCATTACCAAAGGTGCGCGTTATCGAGGCGTCAGAATTGCATGAGGGCGCCTTCCGTGCGGCGGGAGTGGAACAGGCCAACGCGGTAGCACTGGTGAATCAAGACGATGTCGGCAACATTCACGCCGCGCTTCGAGTGCAGGAACTGAACAGTGATGCGCGCCTGGTGATTCGTTTCTTCAATATGAACCTCGGGCAGCGTATCCAGGCGCTGTTCCCCGGCTGTGCCGTACTATCCGATGCTGAGACGGCGGCTCCCTCTTTTGTTGCTGGTGCCTTGAGTGAGCTGGCACCCAGCTATGTGCGACTGCCAGACCGGACGCTTTACGTTGCCCGGCGATGTGATGTGGCCTCGGATCGGCTGATTTGTGCGCTCGCGGACACCAGCAGTGCAGGGCACACCGAGCTGCTCCCGACCGATCAGGACCGGGCCGATCTGGTACTGGCCGAGGGCCATGCCACCTTCGGCGACGCCACCACGCACCGTCGCCGGCGTGACCTGCTTCGAATCCTGTGGTGGCGCATCAGCGCATCGTTCAACCGCAAGCTGGGAATCACCGCGCTAGGACTGTTTGTCCTGCTGGGACTTGGTACCGCCCTGTTCGCCAGCGTGGCCCGCCTGTCCTGGTACGACGCGCTGTATCTCGTGCTGCTCGACGCCGCTGGAGCAGCGCAGCCTGACACCGGGCTCAGTATCGCCAACAAGATCGTCCAGACGATGGTCACCATCGTGGGAATCTCCATCATCCCAGTGGTCACCGCAACGGTGGTCGATGCGGTGGTCGGCTCGCGGCTGGACACCGCGCTGGGCCGGATCCGGCCCATTGCCGGCCATGTGGTCGTCGTTGGCCTGGGCAACGTCGGCGCCCGCGTGCTGTCACAGCTCGATGACCTCGGCGTTCCCGTGGTCTGCGTGGACAGCGACGAGCACGCTCCTGGCGTGCCGCTCGCACGCCAAATCGGTGCGCCGATCGTGTTCGGTGACGCCAGCCGGGAGGACACCCTGCGTGCCGCGTATCTCGGTACTTGCCGCGCTCTGGTCGCCGTGACAGGCAATGACGTCACCAATCTTGAAGCCGCCTTGCAAGGCCGTGCGATGAGCGAGCATCTGCGTGTTGTGTTGCGCTTGTTCGACAGTGATCTTGCCGAACGAGTCGAGCGTAACTTCGGGATCACCATCTCGCGCAGCGTGCCCGGTCTTGCGGCGCCGGCCTTTGCCGCGGCGATGTTGCGCCGTGAGGTCCTGGGCACCATTTCCGTGGGACGCCGGATCCTGCTCATTGCCGAAGTGCCTATTCAGCCAGGTTCCGAGCTCGATGGCGAGGTTGGAGAGTCCGTTAATGCACCGCACCAGGCGCAGGTTATTGCGATCCAACGCCACGCGACGGACACCCTCGAGTTACCGGCGCCCCCCAACCACCGTCTCACCGGTGGTGACCGTCTCATCGTTCTGGCGACACGCGCAGGCCTTGGACGGGTGTTGATCCGCAGTCTGGCAACCGAGTTGTGGCGTCAGTTGGATGAGCCTGGGACTGCCCCGGCCACGACGGGCCCGTAGCACATCGTCGTGCACCACGTCTTCTGATCCATCCCACCGCTTGCTGGAACCAGAGTCCTCACGCAGCTATGTTTACTGAGCGACGCCAGCGGGTAACTCAGCGCAACCAAGGCCAGCGTCTCGGACCTGGCCAGGCCCACACCGAACAGGGGGTGAGGATGGTGCCTAGAGTGCCAAGGGGGCCATGGCGCGGCTACTCACGGGAAACCGACGGCATAACGCAGCAGCCGATACCAGTGCACGTTACTGGCTGATCCTTGACTTATCCCTCGCCAATTACATGGGAGACCCAGTAAGGAGGAGTGGGAAATGAGTGTTGGATTGATCGTTCTATCAGTATCTCTGGTGGTCGCCTTCGTGCTTGGCGCGCTCTTAGGGTATGGCTTTAACGAGCGTAAACGCGTGGTCCGGGCAAGACGTCAAGCAGCGGCGCAAACATTCTTGTACAAGCAGTTGCACGAACTACAGGCTGCCCGGCAACGGGATCGTTCCACCCAACCGCGACCTGCTCGCGTTGCTCGAGAAAGAGTCAGCTCTTACTCGTGAGCGGCGCATTGAGCGCTGCTGAGACCATTAAAAACCCGCATGAACGTAAAGCGGCTTCCATAGGTGGTGGTGGCCATGATGAAATTCGATCAGGTATCCCCGCGCGAGCGCAACGCGCGACGCAAGCCAGCATGTTGGGAGGTGGAGCCCGAGGTCTTCTTCGGACCGGCCGATAGTCTCCCCGGCAAGCCGTTGTATACCTGGGAGCGGCGGGCGCTGGCGGTGTGCGCAGGTTGCCCGGTAGCTGCAGCATGCCTGGCCGAAGCCTTGGTACATCCCGCCGCAGAGCAGCACGGCGTTGTGGGCGGCATGACTGCCGGGCAGCGGCAGGCGGTGATGCAGGTTCCGGGCCACGGGCGCAACCGGGTGCAGCGGCCACAGCCGCGCCGCGAAATTCTCGTCCACCTCGGTGATGGGGCACTTCCTGCACGGAGTGCCCGGCCGGTGGCCAGTACGGCTGGCGGGCAGGATGAACCTTCCAGGCGCGCGGCCAAAGCCGGGTAGCGGCCCAGTGAAGACCCGGTAGGGTGCGCGGCGCGTCGCTGGGCCTTGGCGGCGACTGGAAACGCCCTTGTTTGCCGCAAGACCAGCTAACCCCGTCATCAGAGAAGGGAGCTCGCGTGGGCATCCTGGACAAGGTCATGGACAAGGCCGAGCAGCTTATCGGTGAGGCGAAAGAAAAGCTTGGCCAATTAGCGGGCAATGAAAAGCTCGAGAACGCTGGAAAGCGTGACCAATTGGCCGGAGAAGTCAAGGAGACTGTACATGACCTCCGTGACGAGGCTGCGGGCACAATTGATGATGCCCGCGACAAGTTGAGTGATGGCAATAAGTAATGAGCGAGCTACCCGGACGTAAGGTACCGGGCAGCATGCGGAATTAGCGCCACGCCGGGCCAGGGAATTGGTTTCCTGGCCCGGCGACTCCGGTAAGAAACCAGCCTGTACCGCATCGACCGTCCACCCGGCGTAGCGTCGACCGTCATGACCACTGGTTCGAGCGTCTCGGTGCTGGCCGGACGCACCGCACTGGTGACCGGGGCTGCGTCAGGGATCGGTGCCGCGCTCGCCCGGCGGCTGGTGGCCGACGGCGCAGCGGTGCTTGCCGTGGACCGGGACGAGGCCGGTCTCAAAGTTCTCGCCGACGTGGCACCAGGCGTTGAGCCGATGGTCTGCGATCTGGCCGACCTCGCCGCGGTAGACGCGTTGCCCGCCGAGGTCGACGTTCTGGTCAACAACGCAGGCCTGCAGCACGTCGCCGCGCTGCCAGATTTCGATCCTGATCGCTTCTCGCTGATCTTGCGGGTGATGCTGGAAGCACCGTTCCGCCTGGCTCGGCGCATCCTCCCGCATATGTACCGTCGCAGGTGGGGCCGGGTGGTGAACATCTCGAGCGCGCACGGATTGCGGGCGAGCCCGTTCAAGGCTGCCTACGTCGCCGCCAAGCACGGCCTTGAGGGCCTGTCGAAGGTCATCGCGCTGGAGGGTGCCTCGCGCGGCGTCACGAGCAACTGCATCAACCCCGCGTATGTACGCACCCCGCTGGTCGAAAAGCAGATCGCTGACCAGTCCCGTGTCCATGGCATTGATGAAGACACCGTCATCGAGCAGATCATGCTCCAGCCGGTGGCGGTCAAGCGGCTCGTCGAACCGGACGAGGTGGCCGAACTGGCGGCAGTGCTCTACGGACCGGCCTCGGCGTCGATCACCGGGTCATCGCTGTCGATGGACGGTGGCTGGACGGCGCGCTGAACAGTACGCTGCCGCGCCGCCGCAGCCGGATAGCTGTCGAGCTGGGTCGCGATAGGTACAGGGAGCAACGAAGTGCGTTTTCTCAAACGATCAGGGGGCTAGCGCAGAGCAACGATTTAACTTAGGCTTACCTTTCTGGTAGCAGAAAGAGGTGATCGGGCACCGTGGGTGACGGACGGCATATCCCGCCCCGGTCCAACGATCGGTGCGCGGGCGGTGGTCCTCCCACGGAGGCGGTGAAGGCTGAGGACATCGACTGGCTCCTCACCCACCTGAGGGCCCTTGTCGCCGCGAGTCCCCCAGCAGTGTGGGCGGGTCGCGGGATGACGCTGTTACAGCTGGCGACGATGCACCTGATCAGCGCGCTGGCGCCGGTCAGCCTCACCGACCTCGCCAAGGCACTCGGCACCCGGCTACCAGCTACGTCCGCGATGGTTGACCGATTAGCGAACGCCGGGATGGTGTGCCGCGTGCCCGACCCTGACAATCGACGGCGAGTCAGGCTGACGTTGACCGCTGCTGCCACAAAGATCATCGGAGATACCGGAACGGACGCCGCCAACCGGTTGCATGCCGTGCTGACTAGCATGAGTCCGCAGATCCGTCGTCATCTCATCGACGTGCTCAGGGACTCGGTTTGCCCGTCTACCGCTTGACAACGCAGCGTAGTTGAGGCAGGCCGTCTAAGCCGCTTCTCAGGCGGTGGGTACACACTGAGCTTATGCGCATCCTCGTGGTCGACGATGACCGAGCCGTTCGGGACTCGCTACGTCGGTCGCTGCAGTTCAACGGCTATACGGTGCAGCTGGCGGGGGATGGCCAGCAAGCCCTGGAAGTGCTGGCCACGTCGCGCCCCGATGCGATGGTGCTCGACGTGATGATGCCGAGACTCGACGGCCTGGAAGTGTGCCGCCGGCTGCGGGGAACCGGCGATGACCTGCCGATCCTGGTTCTCACTGCCCGGGATGCGATCTCTGACCGGGTCGCCGGGCTGGATGCTGGCGCTGACGACTACCTACCCAAACCCTTCGCCCTGGAAGAGCTACTTGCTCGGCTACGGGCGCTGCTGCGGCGTTCCCCTCCTGATGGCAGCGGATCTCCCCAGTCAGAGGGAGCCCCGCTCAGCTTCCTGGACCTGGTGCTCGACGAAAGCACCCGCGAGGTGACCCGCGGTGAGCGCCGGATCAGCTTGACTCGTACCGAGTTCAGCCTGCTGGAGCTCTTCATGCGACACCCTCGGCAGGTCTTGACCCGGAGCCGGATCCTGGAAGACGTGTGGGGCTACGATTTCCCCACCTCCGGCAATGCGTTGGAGGTCTACGTCGGCTACCTGCGGCGCAAGACCGAAGCGGGCGGGGAGCCGAGGCTAATCCATACCGTGCGGGGGGTCGGTTACGCATTGCGAGAGACGCCTCCGTGATCCAGCTAGTCGATCCGAAGTTCCGAAACCGGCGGATGTCGCTGCGCACCAGGGTCACCGCGCTGGCCGCGGTGTGCGTGGGAAGTGCCGTCGCGCTGGTATCCCTTGCCGGCTATTTCACCGTTCGTACCAGCCTGTATGACCAGCTTGACACGACGCTGCTGCAGCGCGCCGACTCGCTGCGCAACGCGTTGGCCAATGCCGAACAACTCGGTGGCATACCGGACAGCTTCTTCGGCGCGGCGGATATCAGAGTGGGCCTGCTTGATGGCCGCACCGGCCGCAGCGTGGTCGGTGGCGATCTGGCGATGGGCCCCGAGGAACTCGCCGTAGCGCGCGGTCAGCGGCTGCAGTCATTGCGTACCGACAAGGCACGTGATCTGCGGGTCGCTGCCGTGCCGGCGGCCCCAGGCGCTGCACTGGTCGTCGCCCGGGGATTGGACACCACGCGCACCACCTTGGCTCGGCTCGGCCTGGTGTTCACGCTGGTCGGTGGGGCCGGTGTGCTGCTGGCTGCCGCGGCTGGTACTGCCGTCGCCCAGGGTGGCCTGCGCCCGGTGCAACGGCTGACCGAAGCGACCGAGCGCGTGGCCCGCACTGGCAACCTGACGCCGATCGCCATTTCCGGCGACGACGAGTTGGCCCGGCTTACCGCGAGTTTCAACAGCATGCTCGGCGCGCTAGCCGAATCGCAGGAACGCCAACGCCGGTTGGTCGCCGACGCTGGCCATGAGCTGCGCACCCCGCTGACCTCGTTGCGGACGAACCTGGAGCTACTGGCAGCTTCCGACCGACCGGACGCGCCGTCGCTGTCCGAGCAGGACCGCAAGGAGATTTCTGACGATGTGCGGGCCCAGGTAGAGGAGCTCACCACCCTGGTCGGTGATCTTGTGGAGCTGGCCCGGGAGGACGCCCCTCAGGTGGTGCACGAACCGGTGGAGCTCACCGACGTGGTCGAGCGGGCGCTGGCCAGGGTGTCCCGGCGCGCCCCAGACGTCCAATTCGACGTCAACCTTGCACCTTGGAACCTGCTCGGTGATGCCAATGCTCTTGAGCGTGCTGTGCTCAACTTGCTGGACAACGCCGCCAAGTGGAGCCCTCCGGGGGCGACCGTCGACGTTCGGTTGGTAGCGACTGATCACGGTACGGCCGAGGTGCACGTGGCGGATGTCGGGCCGGGCATAGCAGAGGCCGACCTGCCGTACGTCTTCGAGCGGTTCTACCGCTCCCCGGATGCGCGTACCTTGCCGGGGTCGGGGTTGGGGCTGGCTATCGTCGCCCAAGTGGCTTCCCGTCATGGCGGTAACGTTCGGGCTAGCCGGCGGCCGGAAGGCGGCACGCTGATGATTCTTGAGTTGCCCGGCCGGCCATCCACACAACACGCCTAAAGGGTTCACATGCACATCTCAGGATTTCAGGACAACCTAGACACATGACCGACGATCCGCCGCGCCCGCAGCTGCCCGGAGAGCCCGGCGCACATCCGGCTTCCCCCTGGTCTCGAGACTGGCAGCCAGCAGGGGAAAATCAGACCTCCGGCGGCTTGCCTCCCACTGGAGCTTGGCCCGCCCAGGGCACAGCCTCACCGCCTACCACCCCGATCGGCCCGCCACCTTCCGGTGAGGCAGAGCCGCGTCACGGCAAGCCCATCGCGGGAGCCGTCGTGCTGTCCCTGATCGTGGCCCTGGTCGCGGGAGGGGTCGGTGGTGCGGTCGGCTACCAGTTTGCCAGTCACGGCAGCGGCGTGGTCAGCGCGCTGGACCTACCGGTGCCCAACGCGTTGCCGGCCGCGAACCTGCCGAACGGTTCGGTCGAGCAGGTAGCGCAGCGGGTCACCCCCAGCGTGGTGCAACTGCGGGTTCACGGTTCCCGGGTGGCCGCTGAAGGCAGCGGTATCGTGCTGAGTGCCGACGGGTTGATCCTCACCAACAACCACGTCGTGGAGCCCGCGGCCAACGGCGGAGATGTGGCTGCTGTACTGCAAGATGGGCGCTCGGTGCCGGTCCAGATCGTCGGCAGGGCGCCGTCTTTCGACCTTGCTGTGGTGCGCGCGCAAGGCGTCAGCGGGCTGGCTCCAGCCCAGCTGGGCAGCTCCAGCAACGTCCGGGTCGGGCAGGAAGTGGTGGCGATCGGCTCGCCGCTGGGTCTGTCTGGCACCGTGACCAGCGGCATCATCAGTGCGCTGGACCGTCCGGTGCGGGCCGGCGGCGAGGGCAGTGGCCAGGACACCGTGCTGGATGCCCTCCAGACCGACGCCGCGATCAATCCCGGTAACTCCGGTGGACCGCTTGTCGACATGCAAGGACGCGTGATCGGCATCAATTCCGCGATCGCGTCGCTGGGCTTTGGCGGGCAGTCCGGTTCCATCGGGCTGGGCTTCGCGATTCCCATCGACCAGGCCAGGCGGATCGCCAATGAGCTCGTCCACACCGGTCAGGCCACGCAGGCGTTGCTGGGCGTGACGGTGCCCGCCGGCCAACCAGAGGACAACGCTGCCGTCGTCCAGCAGGTCACTCCTGGTGGGGCCGCCGCAGCCGCCGGAATAAGGCCGGGTGACATGATCACGAAGGTTGATGACCGGTTGATCGACAGTGGGGATGCGCTGATTGCGGCGATCCGTTCCCACCCGCCGGGTTCCCAGGCGACGCTCACCATCAAGAATTCCGCCGGGGACACCCGCCAAGTGAAGGTCACGCTCGGCAGCCAGGAGGTGGGCGCCCGCTGACGCCCGCGGTGGCGCGGAGATCGAGACCTGCTTCACGCCGGGAGATCGCGCCAGCTACGGTGCTCGCCATGGAACACAGCGTGCGCAATCTGGGTCGGGCTCTCGTCGTGATCGTCGATGATCGGGTAGCGCACGGGGAGCATGAGGACTCCACTGGTCCACTGGTCACGGAACTGCTGGAAGAGGCCGGTTTCGTGGTCGACGGTTCGGTCGTCGTAGCCGGCGAGGCAGTAGACATCCGCAACGCTTTGAACACCGCGGTGATCGGTGGTGTGGATCTCGTGGTCACCGTTGGCGGTACCGGGGTGTCGCCTCGAGACGTCACCCCGGATGCCACGGCCGGTGTGCTGGACCGCCCGATACCGGGTATCGCCGAGGCCTTGCGCGCCTCGGGTCTTGCCGCTGGTGCCGTTGATGCCGGACTGTCGCGGGGGTTAGCCGGGGTGTCAGGTAGCACCCTTGTCGTGAACCTGGCAGCATCACGTGCTGCGGTCCGTGACGGCATGGCTACTCTCACGCCACTCGTCGGAAGGGTGATCGAAGAGCTGTCCTGGCCAAATCAGGAGTGAGCGCCCACTCAAGCGGGGGCGCTCACTCCGACACAACCGGCACCAGAGACGCAGGACTGACCACGACGGGCCCGAACGATCGCCGTTACGGGCTGGCAAGTGGTTCGCTTAGCCGCTTTGCTGGCCGTTGCGGCTGAGCACCTGCCCGACCACCTGACTCACACTGGCGAACTGATCGTGGAAACGCCCGCCGGTGGCCGTATCGACGGCGAAAACTGTGGCCTCCACAAAGTCCCGGGCAACTTCACTGGCCCTTTCGACAAGTGGACCAGCCGCTTCCATGGCCTGATCGACGATCGGGCCATACGTGACTGAGATCTTCTCGGCAAGCGGGCCGGCTTTGTTGATCGTACTCTCGAGGAGCGGGGCCGTTATCTCCCTGGCCACCTCAACGTATGGGGTAGCCACCTCCTTGGCTTGCTCGAGGTACGGGTTGGCCTTCTCCCACGCCATGTCCATGAGAGGGCCGGCCTTCTCGAGAGCCTGCAATACGACAGGCGTGGCCATGTCGATCACTGGACTGGCCGCGTCCTTGACTTTCTCCACAAGACTCATGGTGGGAGCCCTTCCGGTCGTGAGAGATGGAGAGTGTCCCTATCCTGGCACTGCGATCTAGTAGCCGGAAGTGATCGGTGAAGGCCGAGTTGGCCGATCATGCGGTCAGGGGAGAACATCGTGCCGGATAACGCGCCTGACTGCGAAAAGCGGCGTCTTCCCGGGATTGGACCCAGACTCGAGGAGGTACTACCCCACGTCACCGCAGATGATCGCCCGGATCCCGCAGATGAGGACCTCGAAGAGCGTGATCGGTGGTTTTGGGAAAATCGTCCCCCGCACCATGACGTTGCTTGGTAATTGTTTTCAGTGGACAGTGACGGTTAGGTCATGAGATATCGACGTTGCGGCGACGCGGGTCGCCGCAATCGGATCCAGCGCGACCAGCACCAGTTTCCCGTCACGTTCCTCGGCGCGAGCACCGGATTGCAGTACTGCGAGTACCCGGGCGCCCCGGGCCAGCATCAGCGGCTCACCCTGTTGCGGTCCCACAGTGACCACGTCAACAGTGAGGCCAGCGCGCAGCAGCGTGGCCACGTCCGGATCAGCCAACCGCAGCGGCACACTGACCATCCCAGGGTCGTCCGCGACGGACCTGACGAGATCGGGACCGGTCAACCGGACATCGGTCAGGGCCTCACCGCGCCGGACCGGTGCGGCCAATGTCCGGCCCAGCACCACGTCCGCAGCTCTGGCCGCACCATCGGGTACGGCTTCCGCGGGAAGCCGGCGCAGCGTCAGCTGACTTGCTTCGACAACGGTGCCAGGACTCAGGTCTCGGGCCGCCACTACCACGATGTCGCCAGCGAAATGCGCTCGCTGTGGATACAGGGCCAGTACTGCTGCGAAGGCAACGAGCGCTGCGGCAGCGACTCGGCGCAGCAGCACCGCGCGGCCGAAAGCGACCGCCTGCCGCAGTTCATCCCACCGCTGCCACAGCAGTGGCGCACGATCGATGTGGTGACTCCATCGCCCCATCGCGACCTCCCGATCTTCCCCGTCCCTGCCGGGACGTTAAGCAAGATCGGCTCGCCGCGGTAGTGCTGCCGCCGCAGGCTGTGGACAACTGTGCGGCGGTGGATAACTCCGTGGGTAACTACTCAGTCGGGACCGCAGGCAAGCGGGACCCCCGTCAAGCAGCCGGAGCCGCCACCTTCGACGCCTTGGCGGACGAGGTCTTGGAGTCGGCGGAGGGCTTTGACTCCGACGTCTTGGGCTTGTCCCCGGTCTTGTCGGAGCTCTTGTCCGGGGTGCCGGACTCGGACTTACCGTTCGCGGCGCCGCTGGAACGGCTATCGGTCCGGTAGAAACCGCTGCCCTTGAAGACAATGCCCACCGGCGAGAACAGCTTACGTAGCCGGCCAGAACACTCCGGGCAGTCAGTCAGCGACGGGTCAGTGAACTTCTGCACGATGTCGAAGTGATGCTCGCACGCGGTGCACGCGTAGGAGTAGGTCGGCACGTTTCGCCCTCCAACTAGCACTCCACCCTCGAGAGTGCCAACGCGATGATAGCAAGTCTGGCCGCAGTGCAAAGACAAAGATGTAGCGCGGTCAGCGGCGCAGCGAAAGCAGGCTCCGTCACGGGCTCAGATCCGCAGTGATCGGCAACGTCGTGCGGCTGTGCTGGCAGCAGGGTAGGCCCACCACGTGCCTGACACGGAAACTTGTGGGGTTCTGGACGCCCAACAACCCCGATAAGTCTCCGTGTCAGACGGTCGGGTCGTGGCGGCAGATAGGGTCGGCGGTTATGGGCGTGTCAAAGAGTGTCCGGACGGCGGTGGTGCCAGCTGCTGGGCTTGGTACCCGATTCCTGCCGACGACGAAGGCCGTGCCCAAGGAGCTCCTCCCGGTGGTCGATACCCCGGCGATCGAGTATGTCGCGGCCGAGGCAGCACAGGCCGGTGCGCAGCGTCTGGTGCTGGTCGTCTCCCCAGGTAAGGAGTCAGTGGCGGCGTACTTCGATCCCATGCCGGATCTGGAAGCCGAACTGCGTGGCCGGGACAAGGACGCGCTGCTCGACAAGGTGCGACGGGCTCCGGAATTGATCCGCGCCGAGGTCGCGCTGCAAGACAAGCCGTTAGGGCTGGGACACGCGGTCGGCTGCGCTGAATCGTTGCTCGACGACTCTGATGACGCGGTAGCTGTGTTGCTGCCTGATGACCTGGTGCTCCCCACCGGGGTGCTCGTCACCATGGCCGCGGTTCGCCAGCGGTACGGGGGCAGCGTGCTGTGCGCTTTCGACGTTCCCCGCGAGCAAATCTCCGCCTACGGGGTGTTCACTGTCGAGGACACCGAAGATCAGGATGTCAAGCGGGTGCGCGGGATGGTGGAAAAGCCGGCACCTGAGGTGGCGCCGTCCACGCTGGCCGCGGCGGGCCGTTACGTGCTCGACCGCGCCGTGTTCGGCGCGCTGCACCGGATCGTTCCCGGGGCCGGTGGTGAACTCCAGCTCACCGATGCCATCGCGCTGCTCATCGATGACGGCCATCCGGTGCACGTCGTGGTGCATCGTGGTGAGCGCCACGACCTCGGGAACCCTGCAGGATTGCTTCGGGCGTCGGTGGACTTCGCGCTCAAGGATCCTGATATCGGCCCCGAACTGCGCAGTTGGTTGCGCGACAGGGTGGACTAGGAGAGCACGTGAGGTCGCTGGACGAGCAGCTCGCGCGGGTGCTGGACGCAGCGATGCGTCCGGGCCCGGTGCGGGTGGCGATCTCGGAGGCGCAGGGCATGCTGTGCGCGGAGGAGGTCGTGGCGCAACGCTCGCTGCCCGGTTTCGACCAGGCGGCGGTTGACGGGTACGCGGTGCGCAGCGTGGACGTCACGGAGGTTCCGGTGACCTTGCCGGTGGTGGGGGAGATCACCGCAGGCTCACGGCAGCCGTTACGGCTGCAACCCGGCCAGGCTGTCCGGGTGGCCACCGGATCGGCGCTACCCGCTCTGGCCGACGCGGTGGTGCCGCTGGGCGATACTGAGGATGGGGTTGCCCACGCGCCTCGGGTCACCGTGGTCCGCGCGGTGCCGTCGAAAGCGTATGTACGCCGCGTCGGGGAAGACGTGCAGACCGGTGACGTCGCGGTACGGCCGGGAGCGGTAATTGGCGCGGCGCAGGTGGGGCTGCTTGCCGCCGTGGGACGAGCCAAGGTACTGGTGCACCCACGGCCCCGGTTGTCGGTTCTGTCGGTCGGTGAGGAACTGGTCGATATTGACCGGACTCCCGGCGTCGGGCAGGTCTATGACATCAACTCCTACGCGCTGGCCGCCGCCGCCCGTGACGCCGGTGCCGAAGTACACCGGGTCGGCATCGTGTCCTGCGATCCCTCTCGGTTGCGCGAGGCGGTGGAAAGCAGGCTGCTGGTCTCGGAAGTCGTGGTGGTGAGCGGCGCGGTAGGCGGGGCGATGGGTGAGCAGCTGTGCGGTGTACTGGCCGAGTTGGGTCCACTGGACGTCGAGCGGGTAGCTATGCACCCTGGCTCGGTGCAGGGTTTCGGTCGGCTGGGTGCAGACTCGGTGCCCACCTTCTTGTTGCCGAGTAACCCGATGAGCGCACTGGTGGTCTTCGAGGTGTTGGTACGGCCCCTGATCCGGCTGGCGCTGGGCAAGCGCAATCCCCATCGCCGGACCATCACTGCACGTTTGCTGTCCCCGGTGACGTCCACGGCTGGTCGTCACGGGTTTCTGCGTGGCCAGCTGCTACGTGACCCGGATACCGCGGAGTACCTGGTGCAACCGCTGGGCATCTCAGGTGCCCACCTGCTGGCCTCGCTGGCGGAGGCGAACTGCCTGATCCTGATCGATGCCGACACCACCGAAGTGCCGGTGGGCGAGCAGGTGGCTGTGAGCTTCCTCGCTCAGCGCGGATGAGGCCGCCATGTTCGGGTCGGGGCCTGATAGCCGCCATCCTGGCTGGCCAGTGCGGTTGGGTCCGGTCAAGGTCGCGGCGGGGGAGATCGGGCTGCGTCCGGTGCGGTTGCGCGACGGCGCGACGTGGAGCCGGTTGCGCCTGCGTGATGAGCAGTACCTGCGGGTCTGGGAACCCGATGGGGAAGGGACCTGGGCGGAGCGTTTCACGCCGATGGCCTGGCCGGTGCTGTGCAGCGGCCTGCGGGCAACCGCCCGGCGGGGGCAGGCACTACCGTTCGCCATCACGCTCGACGGTCGGTTCGCTGGGCAGTTGACGCTCGGCAACGTGGTCCGAGGCTCGTTGCGCTCGGCATGGGTGGGTTACTGGGTGGAGTCGCAAGCGTCCGGGGGTGGTGTCGCCACGGCCTCGGTGGCACTGGCGGTAGATCATGCATTCGGCCCGGTCGGGTTGCACCGGGTGGAGGCCACCGTGCGGCCGGAGAACGGGGCGAGCCTGCGGGTGCTGGCCAAGCTCGGATTCCGCGACGAGGGTCTCCTGCAACGCTATCTTGAGGTTGACGGGGAGTGGCGGGATCATCGCCTGCTTGCCGTGACCCGCGACGAGGTCGGTGACGGCCTGATGTCGCGCCTGATCCGCTCAGGCCACGCCCAATATCTCTAACCCCACCCGGCGTGTCGTGCCCTCGTGCCCGGTGTGTCGTGCCCACGTGAGCACGATCATCACGGCGCGCCTCCGGGATCCGGGTAGTGGCAATGACTACCGTGACCCCGAAATGCAAGCCGACAGCACTGGACAGCGGACGGGGTGGGGGGCGCCAGGTGCCCAGCTCGCTGATCTTCGCTGCGCTGGCAGGAGCTTGGCTGGTGGTTCTCGTGCCGATGGCCGCGAAGCGACGCCAGGAGGTGGCCCGCACCGCCGAATCCGCCCTCGCCGGTCGCGTGCTGCGCAGGCGCGATCGCTCCTCAGCAGCGTCCCAGCGTGATCAGGAGGTAGCCATGATTCCCGGTCGGGTAGTGCAGCGGGAGCCAGCTGTAGACGAGCGCCGATACAGGGCAGGACGCGGTGGGTATGACCCGGAAATCGCCGCGCAGTTGGCTCAGGCGAAATATGTGTTTCGCCAGCGCGTGGTCCTCGGCTTGGTGATCGGATCGCTGGCCACGGTGGTGCTAGCTTTGACGATGTCCACTCTGCTGTGGTGGGCGCACGCAGCATTTGATGCAGCGATCATCATTTACCTGAGCTATCTGCGCCGCCAGGTTCGCATCGAAGAGGAGGTGCGACAGCGTCGGGCCGCGCGGCTTGCCGGTTCTCGGCCCAGGAGTTCTGTTGCGCCCACCGATGCCAGCGATGTTGTGCACGATGGAGAGCCGATCCGCGAACCGGCGGTAAGCGTGGCTACCTCGGAGTCACCAGCGGCGCACCCCAACGCGGTAGCGGTGGACTGCGACGACGAGGATCCGATCTTCGAAGAACTGCGGCCTGTATTCGAGCCGCCTTACCGTCGGGCGGTCGGCGAGTAGCCGGAGACTGGCTGCTAAACTTTCCGCGCACCTCGGGGCTGTAGCGCAGTTGGTAGCGCGTCTCGTTCGCATCGAGAAGGTCAGGGGTTCGATTCCCCTCAGCTCCACCCCAGCTCAGAAGCCGTATCCAGCGATCTTCAGACCTGGTCTCAGGCCCTCGTACAGCAGCAAAGTACAGCAGCGCGTCATCCACCGAGACTGTCTCCCAACCGCTTCAACGCAGCTCGGGTGGCCTTCGACGATGCTTGGGCGTAGATCTCCATGGTTACCGCGATCTGCGCATGGCGAAGGATCTGCATGACTTCCCGGGGATGCACGTCCAGATCGACCAACAGCGTCGCGCAGGTGCGACGCCCGTCATGCACCGTGATCTTCCGGACGCCGGCCTTCACACAGCGGGCGTCCCAGGCACGGTTGAAGTTGCGCGGTTCGATCGGCGTGCCCCACTTGGTGGTAAAGATCAGCTTGCCGCCTTGCCACGCCGCCCCTGCTAGTTCTCTGGCGTACGCTTCCTCGGCCTTACGGAGCCGTAGCGCAGTGCAACAGATCTCCGGCAGCGGCAGCGTTGCATCGGAGGTGGCGGTTTTGGTCTCCCGGTGCAGCAATTGTCGGCTCACGCGTTGCAACTGGCGACCGATCGACAATTCGCCCTCGTCAAGGTCGACGTCGTCCCAAGTCAGCCCGAGCGCCTCACCCTTGCGCAGGCCCAGCACGAGGATCAGCGCGTACACGGCATAGAGCGCATCGCGCTCTGAGCGTGCAGACTCCAGGAACTGCCGGGCTTCGTCGCTGCTCCATGCTTTGCCTTTACGTTTACGCACGGAGGGAAGCTTGATCGAGCTCGCCATGTTTTTGGCGATAAGGTCTTCTGTCACGGCTTGGGATAATGCTGCCCGTAAGCAAGCACGGATGTCGCTGACGGTGCGGGCCGAAACCCGATCCTGGCAGCACTTGCCCACGGCGCAGCACCGGCGTTTGTTTTCAGCGCGAGCGGCGTCCTTGCCCTGCGCGCAGCACTGGCACGTCCGCGCCACTTCATTGATCCAGGTTTGGACATCCCGCACACTGAGCCGATCAAGCCGTCGAGCACCGAGCATCGGTGTGATGTGCCGGCGGACGAACATCTCATAGTTGACGTACGTGGCGGGTGCCAGGTTCGGTTTCACCACCTCCTCAAGCCAGTAGACGAGGAATTCGCCGAGCTTGGGGACGCTCGTTGCTATGGGTCCTTGCCGTGCCCGTTGCTGAAGTTTCAGCCACTTCTCATGCACCTCCTCGCGAGTCTTTCCGTAGATGTATTTGCGTTGTCGCTGTCCATTGGGCTTTGTGACCCATACATAGGCGGCAAATCCGTTGCGGTAAGAAAAGATCGAGCCTTCCCCGTTTGCCCTTGCGCGGCCAGTCATGCTGCACCTTCCTTGACTCGACGTTCGATGTACTCGTCGACCCATTCGGGCAAAATACGGCGATGCTTGCCGTCTTTTAGGGAGCGCAGCTCACCGGTCGCGACGAGCATCTTCGTCTTGCTCAGGCCAAAGCCGAGCATCTGAGCAACCTGAGCGACGCTGTACCACCTCGGCGCGAATTGCGGTCCAGGCCGCAACCCTTTTTCCACTCGTGTAGTCCTTTCTATGCACGCTGATTTGTTATGCAGCATCGCGGGCGGCTTGTCGTTGTTCGCGGGCTCGGGCGGCAGCAGATAGGGCAAGTGCGGCATCTCCGCTAGTCAGGTAGCCGACTCCAGCGAACTCCCAGCGGGCGACGACGAGCGTGGTGTCCTGCTCGTCGGCTAGCAGTTCGCGCGCGTGTTCGGCGGCCTGGCGTTGGCGATAGGTGCGGCGTTCGCCGCGGATGGTGCCAAGCGTGGTTGAGAAGCGGCGGCTTTTCGAAGCGAAGTGACCTCGGAAGCCGAGCATGTGCACCCATCGACGCAACCCCTCATAAGCGGGGTGCACGCCGAGTTCCCAGGCGGTACGGATTAGTCGATCAACGTGGTCGGGGACGTTGAGCAGCGGGAGCACTTCGGGGGTGATGCGTCGTGGGCCGAGGCCGAAGTCTTCGGCGCTTTTGGTGGCGTATTTGGCGATGTAACGCGCGGCGTGTTCGGGAGTCAGCTCGCGCGCCGGGCCACCATTGACGGTCTGGGTGTCCAGTTGCGCGCCGAAGCGCAGGACCAGGTCTGGCCCATCGGGCATGGCGATGGTGAGCCGCACCTGGGCGGCGGCATGCCGGATCGCATCGGTGAGCGCGGTGGCATCGATGCTGATCTGTGGCGGCTGGTAGTCGTCGCCGGGTCCATCCAGCCGGATTAGCGCGTGGAAGTGCACCACGCCGCGGCGTTGGAATTCCGCGACTTTGACAAACGACAGCCGGCAGCGGCGAGCCAATTCGGCCGCGCTTAGCTCCGCGGTCCGGGCCAGGGTACGACGTAGGGTGATGGTGAACCGGCGCCAGAGTTCCGGGGCGTGCCAGTTGAATGCGACATGGCCGCAGTAGTCATAGCAGTTCGGGCAGAGAGGCTGCCCGAGTCGGCGGTCATCCTCGGCGTGGATAGCGGTGCACCAAGTGGGCCGCCCGTGCGGACACAGTTTTGGTTTGCCCTGGGTCGGCCGGCAGCGGGCAGGGCCGGAACGGTCGGCGCGGGTGGTGTGTACTGGCCCGAACCCCGGCGCGGTCAGGGTGGCAAACACCAATGGGTGCGATCGGATGGATTCGGGTACGCCTTTGCGGCCACCGGCAGCGCCGGCGTAGAGCAGCTGCCACATGTCCCCGGCATACTCATACGAGCAGGACGGGCAGACCGCCGCGCGCCGGTTGCCGCAGCGGATCAGCAGCACGCGATCCGGCTCGCCATCGGTCGAGTACGTCATCTGCGCGCCAGTGGCGATGCGGTGTTCGACCCGGCCGCGTAGGCGGACCGGGTGGGCGCAGTGGCCGCACCGGGTGACTTGATCGACCCACCGGTCGAAGTCCGGTCGAGCGGCCCGAGTGACGATCTGCTCCACAACGTGTGGTGGGAAAGCAGAGATCGGGCGCTCGGCTCGCCGTAGGCTCATAAACAGCTCCTCTGTCGTGAAGGTGATGGGTGGAGCGGGGCGCCCGGCCGGCCTTGGTTTCCAGGCCCGACCGGCCGGGCGCCGCACTAAGGGGTGACAGCTGCTAACCAGGCCGTCCACGCGGCGGAGGCCTCGTCGCGAGCGACCTCGTATGCGCCGTAGGCCTCCTGCGAGGCCACGAACGCCACACGCTCGGCCTCGGCTGCTTCCTCGCGCAGCTGCTCGGCCCGCTCGTGCATCTGTCTCAGCTGCGCTAGATCGGGGGTCATCGTTGATGTGGTCATGACTCACTCGCCGATCCAGCGCTCGTGGCCGCCTTCGCCACGCTGGATGGCGTGGTCGGCACCGGGACGATGGCGTCGGCCCGGAAGGCCACCCCGCCGCGACCGTCGATGGTCCAAGGGTTGGCGACGAGCTTGACCACCGTGACCGGCTGCCGCTTGATCACTCGCGGTTGTCCGGCGGTGGTGACCTTGATGACTTCCGCGCCGGTTTCGTCCATCGCCACCAGCTCAGTGACGTGCAGCAATTCACCGGTCTCTCGGTCGGTCTTTTGCCGCCCGTCGTTGTCGTTCTTAGGCTGCGGAGCACGAGAGACCACGAACTCGGCACTGTCGGTCTTGATTTCCAACTGCATTGTTTGCCGTTCCTCCAGGTCGTCGTGGCGGGTGTTTGACCCGCCCACCAATCAAACGACGAAACCATCGGGCGCAGGTAGTCCAGTAACTAGTCCGCAACTAGTCTCGAACTAGTCCCGAACGCCCAACCGCGCGAACCGGCACTGGACGCACAGGACCGAGGACACTGGCAACGATAAGAGCAGCGTTTGTGGAGTGCTTCCCGGCGACATGACAAGGGCAGACAATAAGTCAGCTGTTGAGTACTGTCAGATAGTGGTCTAGCTCGGCCTGCATAGTATTTTTGACGTTGTTAGGTTGGCGTAGTCCGTGACCCTCATCGAATAAAAGCGGCTGACGCAGTGAGCGTCGAGTGCGATGCTCAGTCGGCTGGGATGCGACACTTGCTGGGTGCCTTCGGCTGGGACGGGTGAGCGCATTGCGGTGTACCGGCGCCGACGCGGGTTGAGTCAAGCCGCGCTGGCTGGTCTGGTCGGCCGGTCGGAGTCCTGGTTGTCGCAGGTCGAGCGTGGTATCCGTTCGGTGGATCGGTTGTCGGTCTTGATCGACATGGCCAAGATTTTGCATGTCGATGTGGAGTCGCTGATTGGCAGGCCGTGGCAGCTCGCTCCGAACGGGGGAGCGGTGGCCCAGGGCCTGGACGCGGTTCGGGAGGTCATGACCCGCTACGACCACCTGCTTGGCACGGACGTTGCGCCGATTCCGCCGTTGCCTGAGTTGGGCACGCAGGTCGCGAGGTTGCACCGGGATTACCAGGCTGCTCGGTATGAGACGGTGGTGCGTGAGCTTCCGGATCTTATCGTGTTTATTGACGGGGTGCCTCGGATCGCCGCTACCGAGGAGCGGCGCG
>JAJPIR010000252.1 GCA_021324675.1 Actinomycetota bacterium | reverse complement strand
GTGGGAACGCACCTGCGCGCACCACAAGCTCCGGTCGCTGCTCCGCGAGTACTACCCGTGTGGGTGCCGAACTGGTTATCCACGTCAGGCGACCTGGGCGTATTCGTGGATCAGCCCGCCGAGCCGATCGCGTCGTTGGAGGTGAGGCTGGGATGGCGCCGCCGGTGGTGGTAGGGACCGAAGTGGTGCTGCTTGGTTGAGCGCGCGGTGCGGGCGATGGTGGTTAAAGTGCGCCACGTACTCGGTCAGCACCGCCATAAGTTGGCGGCGATTGATGATCAGTAGCCGGTCCAGCAGCTCGCGGCGGGCAGTTCCGATCCATCGTTCGGCGATCGCGTTCGCCTGCGGTGCCCGCACCGGGGTGCGCAGGATACGCATGCCCTCGCTAGTGAACACGGCATCGAACATGCCGGTGAACTTGCTGTCGCGGTCCCGGATCAACAACCTGAACTCGGCTGCACGGTCGCCCAGGTCCATCAGAAAATTCCGTGCCTGCTGGGCCACCCAGGCACCACTCGGGTTGGCGGTACTCCCAAGAGGTGGACCCGACGGGTCGCGTGCTCCACCACGAACAACACGTACAGCCGCTGGAGCAACAGCGTGTCGACGCAAAAGAAGTCAGTGGCGAGAATGCCCCGGGCCTGTCCGCACAGGAATTGCCGCCAGCCGGGCCCCTCGCGGCGCGGGGCGGGATCGATGCCCGCCCGCTTCAGAATCGACCACACCGTACTTGCCCCGATCTGGTAGCCAATCCCGGCGAGTTCGCCCTGGATGCGCCGGTAACCCCACGAGGGGTTCTCGGCGGCCAGCCGCAGCACCAACCGGCGCAACTCGGCGGGGGTGTGCCGGTTGGTGCGTCGCTGGCCTCGGGGCTGCGTCCAGCGCCGCTTGACCAAGTCCCGGTGCTACCGCAGGATCGTGGCCGGGGTGATGATGCGATGCCGTCGACAAACGGGGGACACCAACCGGGTCAATGCTGCGAACACTGCCCGGTCGGCCCAGGACAGCCGGGGTCTGCACACCTGGCGGCGTAACAGGGCAACGTCGTGGCGAAGCATGAGAATCTCTGCATTCTTCGATTGTGCGCTGCGAGCCAGCAGACCTAGCCAGGCCATAACCTGCCGGAAGATCAGATACAACAGTCTTATCGCCACGACTAACGATCATGCCCGATGACCACTGGCCAGCGATGCCGCAGGTCACCGCCAGTGGCTGACCAGTTCGGCACCCACAGTCACCGAATCCGCACGTCATGAGACTTGTAACCGGTTTTGGCACGCCACACCCCCAATCGACGTAGGTCACGCGGGCGCGGCCGCCTATCGAGATGCTATTGACCCGGAACGGGACCCAGCTTCGCGGAGCCTACGGCGACTATCGGGTGGTCACCGGTGCTGAGCGGGGATGTCGGTGCTCTGCGCTGGGCTGGTGATCAGCGCGGCTGCCTGGACACGGAACGTGTCGATGAGGGTGGCGATGGCCCGGGCTGCTTCGTGCAGGGCGGTGTGGGTGTGGTAGGCGTGCATGACGGCGAGCGACGGGGTGTCCTGGTGGCCAGCGACGAGCCAGCGCTCAAAATTGTGCCGAGCCACCGTCATCGCGAGTTCAGCGTCGTGCCACTGCCCGCTCGTGGTGATCGTGCCGGTAGCGTCGTCATCCGGGGCCCGATGGCGCCCCGGGGGTTCGTCGTGGTTCATGCCTGGGCTCCGTCCTGGGCGGCGGTTGGGGGGTTGGGTGTCAGTGGGCTCGGTGCGGGTGTGTGGCAGCAGCACCACCCGCTTGCGGGTAGCTGGTGGGGGGCCATGGGCGGTCGCCGCTGGCCGCAGCGCACCCAGGGCCTGGTGCTGAGCCAGGCTTACCACCCCCGGTGTGACACCCAAGATGGCCACGATGTCCGGGATGGACACCCCCGCTACCACCCGCGAGTCGACGATCTCGCGATCCGGACCGGATAACACGGCGATCAGCGCGGGAAATCCGACGCTGTGATCAGCGTCGACTCGCTGTGCGCTGCGCGCGGCGGAGTCTGTGATTGGGTCGGCCGTCGGCTCGACAGGTGAGAAGAGAGGCGGTGGCGCCACCGATGCCCCCACCAGGGCGGCACCACCGCCGGGACCGGCCGCTGTGTTCCTGCCCCGAACCTCCGCTGCGGGTTCCGGCTGCCGGCTGCTGGATCCGGTCAGGCGGTAGCCCACCGGAGTTCGTGCAGACCACCCCACGACTATCCGCCACGCCGGGCGCCAGTGTGATGACATGGGGGGACACGCGACCTCAAACGATCGCGACGAGCGGGGAATGCGCATAAAAACCCCTGGGCGGCCGGCGCTCGGCGCGAGTCGCCGAACTGTCGTGACGCCGGGGTCTTGAGCGCGTGCAAACAATCTTAGCCGGGCTCGCCGATCCCGCATACCCATTTGACCGATCACGGTGGCGCAGGTGTCGCCAGTCGACGCGCATGAAGGATGCCGGAGGCATCAAATGCAACCGCCGAGGGGTCAGTTTTCGGGACCTCGCTCCGAGGAACTGGCTCGCGCCTGGGGGTGGAGGTCTGGTCGTGGCCGTGGTGGGAACCGACCCGCGGGCCGAACGTGGCCGCGGGTTGCCGAGCTGGGCCAGGCCTATGCCGAGTTCTGTGACGGACCGAGAGGCTCTGGGGATCGATCGGTGGTTTCTGCGGTGGCGGTCGTGACCGGTGGGACGGTAGACAGGCTCAATTGCCGGGTAGCGGCGGCCCGGCTGCCGCCAGCGTGGGTTGAGGGCTTTGTGGGAGGTTGGCGTGCACATCTGGCCTGGCTCGCCCTACCCGTTGGGTGCCACCTACGACGGTGGCGGCACTAACTTCGCGATCTTCTCCGAGGTGGCGCAGCGAATCGAGCTGTGCCTGTTCGATGATAATGACGCCGAAACCCGGCTGTGGCTACCGGAACGCGATGCGCTGGTCTGGCACGGCTACCTGCCCCGCGTGGGGCCCGGTCAGCGCTACGGCTATCGGGTGCACGGCCCTTACGAACCGGCGGCTGGGCATCGATGCAATCCGCACAAGCTGCTGCTGGATCCCTACGCCAAGGCGATCGATGGGCGCATCAAGTGGGACGAGTCGCTGTTTTCCTACCGGTTCGGCCAACCGAAGTCGGTGAACAACGCCGATTCCGCCCCGTATGCCATGAAGTCGGTCGTGATCACCCCGTTCTTCGACTGGGACAACGACCGACCGTTGCGCATTCCCTATCACCAGACGGTGATCTACGAGGCGCACGTCAAGGGCATGACGATGCGCCATCCCCAGATTCCCGCCGAGGCCCGAGGCAGCTACGCCGGCCTGGCTCATCCCGTCATGATCTCGCATTTCCAGCGACTGGGAGTGACCGCCGTCGAGCTGATGCCGGTGCACCAGTACGTGCACGACTGCACCCTCACCCAGCGGGGCCTGCGCAACTACTGGGGCTATGACACGATCGGCTTTTTCGCCCCGCACAACGACTACGCCAGCTTCTTTGGCACCCGCGGGCAACAGGTACAGGAGTTCAAGACCATGGTCAGGGCGCTGCACCGGGCCGGCATCGAGGTCATCCTCGACGTGGTCTACAACCACACCGCCGAGGGCAACCACCTCGGGCCCACGCTGTCGCTGCGGGGCATCGACAACGCCACCTACTACCGGCTGGTCAAGGGCGACCCCGAGCACTACGACGACACCACCGGCACGGACAACAGCCTCAACGTGCGCCACCACGAGTCACTGCGATTGATCATGGACTCGCTGCGGTACTGGGTCTTGGAAATGCACGTCGACGGATTCCGATTCGACCTCGCGGCGGCGTTGGCCCGTGAGTTCCACGAGGTCGACCGGCTCTCCGCATTCTTCGATCTGGTCAACCAGGACCCGGTGATCAGCCAAGTGAAGCTAATCGCCGAGCCCTGGGACGTCGGCGAGGGCGGGCTACCAGGTCGGCCGCTTCCCGCGACTGTGGACGGAGTGGAACGGCAAATACCGCGACACCGTGCGCGACTTCTGGCGCAGCGAGCCAGCCAGCCTCGCCGAGTTCGCCTCCCGGTTCACCGGCTCCTCAGACCTCTACGAAGCCGACGGTCGCCGACCCTTCGCGTCGATCAACTTCATCACCGCGCACGACGGGTTCACCCTCACCGACCTGGTCTCCTACAACGACAAACACAACCACCCCAACGGGGAGGACAACCGCGACGGCCAATCCCACAACCGGTCGTGGAACCACGGAGTGGAAGGACCAACCACCGACGCCACCATCGTCGCGCTGCGGCAACGCCAGCAACGCAACCTACTGGCCACCCTGCTGCTCTCCCAGGGCGTACCCATGATCTCCCACGGCGACGAGCTGGGACGCACCCAAGCCGGCAACAACAACGTCTACTGCCAAGACAACCAGACCAGCTGGATCGACTGGGACAACGCCCACCGGCACGACGAATTGACCGCTTTCACCGCCGCGCTGACCACCCTGCGCGCCGCGCACCCAGTATTCCGCCGCCATCGATTCTTCCAGGGCCGCCCGATCCACGGCTCTGACATCAAAGACATCGCCTGGCTACGCCCCGACGACCAGCAGATGACCGACCAGGACTGGACCAACCACTCCGCGAAGACAGTCGCGATCTTCCTCAACGGCCGGGACATCCCCGAGCAAGACGCCCTAGGCGAACCGATCACCGATGACTCATTCCTGCTGCTGATCAACGCCCACCACCAGCCCCTCACGTTCACCCTGCCCGACCAGACCTACGGCCGGACCTGGCAGATCCTCATCGACACCACCGACCCACGACTCACCAAGACCAGCCGCAGGCAAAACCACCCCAAACCCGGCAGCCGACTGCGCGTCGCGGCCCGCGCACTGCTCGTCCTACGCTGCCCCCTGACGCACGGGAAACCAGCCACCACGTGATCGCGGCCCCGGGCCTCTCTGCGGGGCCGAACTGCGGGGCCACCGACCGATGAAGCTGGCCTGCTGAAGTGAAACCTCGGTTGGCCACCAACCGCGGCATCTGAAAAGGCCAGCGAGCTGCAGCGATACTCGCCGAATGCACCGTCGGTGGCGTGCTAGGTCTTCCGCGGTGGTCCGGGCGCGCTCACCCGTCCACGCGATTCCGGCCGCGCACCCGGACGTGGCTGCTGCTCAACGCTTGGCGCTAATCCTCGGCCGGATCCCCTAGTACGGGATTCCAGGGCAAGATGCCGAAAAACCATCGGATATGACTTGATGCTGTTGATCAGTCCGGGCCTAGGGCGACGCAGGGTCAGGAGGATTTGGAAGCTATCCGTGGAACGCGCGCCGGGGAGC
>JAJPIR010000340.1 GCA_021324675.1 Actinomycetota bacterium | reverse complement strand
GCCACCGGTTCCCCCTCAACCAATCCGCCCAATCCGGCCTTACCCGGACAGTCGTTCAACTCATACTACACACTGTGACCGCATTGCGTAATATCAATACTCATCGTCTACCGGCTGGCTGGCATCACAGCCGGGCTGAGGCCAGCCGGGCTATCGCCTCGTCGAGCACCTCATCGCGCTTGCAGAATGCGAAGCGCACCAAGTGGCGCCACGCGGTGCTGCCTTCGTGATCGTCGACGAAGACCTGTACCGGCACCGCGACCACGCCCGCGCGGGCGGGCAACTCGCGGCAGAACCGCAGACCGTCGGCATATCCGAGCGGCCGGATGTCTGCACAGATGAAATAGGTACCCTCGGATCGACGCACGCCGAAGCCGGCAGCATCCAACCCGGCGGCCAGCCGGTGCTGTTTGTGCTCCAGCGCCGCACGATGTGTGGCAACCCAGCTTTGCTCGGCCCGCAGCGCGTGCGCTACCGCGGGCTGGAACGGCCCTCCGCCGACGAAGGTGAGGAACTGCTTGGCCGCCCGCACCGCTGTCACCAGATCTGCCGGCCCGCAGACCCAGCCGATCTTCCAACCAGTCACGCTGAACGTCTTGCCGGCGCTGGAGACCGATAGCGTGCGCTGCGCCATTCCGGGGAAGCTGGCGATCGGCAGGTGTTGCGCCGCGTCGTACACCAGATGCTCGTATACCTCGTCGGTGATGACCAGCAGATCATGCTCGACCGCGAGGGCCGCGAGCGTCTCCAACTCGCTGCGGTGCAAGACCGTGCCGGTGGGGTTGTGCGGGCTGTTGAGCACGATCGCCCGGGTAGCGGGCGTGATCGCCGCGGCCAGCGCGTCGACGTCCAACGCGAACCGGTCCCCGTCGGGGATCAGTGGTACACACCGCCGGACGGCGCCTGCCAGTGCCACCGCCGCCGGATAGGAGTCGTAGTAGGGCTCGACGAGCAGCACCTCGTCACCCTGCTCGACCAGGGCAAGCAGCGCCGCAGTGATCGCTTCAGTGGCGCCTACCGTAATCAGTACCTCGGTGTCCGGGTCGTAGGTTAGGTGGTAACAAGCCGCCTGATGCGCGGCGACCGCGGTGCGCAACTCACGGATGCCCGACCCAGGTGGGTACTGGTTGTACCCACCGGCGATGGCGGCTCGAGCGACCTCGAGCATGCCGGCGGGGCCGTCGGTGTCCGGGAACCCCTGGCCGAGGTTGACCGCGCCGGTACGCGCGGCCAGCTCAGTCATCTCGGCGAATATCGTCGAGACGAAGGGCTGCAGGCGGGGCAGAAGTCGGTGGGGGCGCACGGTCGCCATCCTGCTGCACATCGCACCGCCGGGGCACAATCGGCAGCGTGGAGCTGACCAGGAACGAGCAGGCCAAGCTGCGCGACCTACGCCGGATGAAGGCCGTCGCGCTGGCGTTCCTGCTGGGTGCTGCGGTGGTGTATGTGGTGACCAGGCTCTACAACGATGCCGCGCCGTGGGTTGGGTACGTGCAGACGATGGCCGAGGCCAGCATGGTCGGCGGGCTGGCCGACTGGTTCGCGGTGACCGCATTGTTCCGGCACCCTCTGGGGTTGCCCATCCCGCATACCGCGATCATCCCGCGCAAGAAGGACGCGTTGGGGAAAAACCTCAGCGAGTTCATAGGCGCCAACTTCCTCGCCGAGGTGGTGGTGACCGACAAGCTGCACCGGGTGGGCATCGGCAGCCGGCTCGGCAACTGGCTGGTGCAGCCCCGCAACGCCGAGCGGGCCACCGCTGAGCTGGCTACCGCGATCCGCGCGCTGGTAACCGTGCTGCGCGACGAGGACGTTCAGCCGGTGCTGGAGAACGCGGTTATCCGGCACCTCGTGGAGCGACCCTGGGGGCCGCCGTTGGGCCGGTTGCTGAGCCAGTTGCTCATTGACGGGACGCATCACAAGCTCGTCGACATGCTGACCGAGCGCGCCTATGAGTGGGTGCGCGACAACCACGCTGCAGTATTGCGGGTGGTCAGCCAGCGTCTCCCGGCATGGTCGCCGAGGTTTGTCGACGAGCTGGTGGCCGACCGGCTCTACGGCGAGGTGTTGGCGTTCGCTTGGGCGGTGCATACCGAGCCTGACCACCCGATGCGGGTCGCGGTGGACACCTTCTTGCTGGAATTCGCTGATGATCTGCGCACCGATCCGGAGATGATCGAGCGTGCCGAGGCGATCAAGCTGCAGGTGCTGGCTCACCCTGAGGTGCAGATTCTGGTCGGATCGGCATGGGGTACCGCGAAGAAGATGCTTCTCGGCGCCGCCGAGGATCCGTCGTCGGAGCTGCGCCGGCGGGTGCGCGACGCTTTGATCGCGCTGGGCGGTCGCCTCACCGAGGATGCCGAGTTGCGCTCCAAAGTGGACAACTGGTTTCAAGGAGTGGCGACCTATGTGGTCGCTAACTACCGCGGGGAGATCACTACCTTGATCACCGATACGGTGGAGCGCTGGGACGCTGAGGAAACGGCACGAAAGGTGGAGCTCCAGGTCGGCCGAGATCTCCAGTTCATCCGCATCAACGGCGCCGTCGTCGGCGCGCTTGCTGGCCTCGCCATCCACACCGTGTCCCAGCTGCTGCTGTGACATTCCACCGGCAGAAAGGCATGCTGGGCTGTTAGCGGCCGATTTCACCCGGTATGTCTCCATGTCGGGCAGCGAAGTGGACTGCGTATCCTGGGCAGATGCTGGAGTCGTTGGATCTGTGGGTTTTCCAGATCTTGTACTGGGCTGCGGTCCCGGTGGGGATCTTCGCGTTCATTCACGCCGCGTTCCAGCGGGCAGACGCTTATACCGCCGCAGACAAGCTGACCAAGCCGGCATGGCTGGGCATCACCGGCGGGGCGTGCGCCCTGCTCCTGCTCAACCTGGTGGTGCCCGGTTCGATGTTGTTCTACCTGATCGGCCTGGTGGCAGTGCTCGTCTACATCGTGGATGTCAAGCCGGCGGTGACCGAGGTGCAGCGCGGCCCCCGCTGGTGACCTTGCTGGATCCGATAACCGGACGGCTGAAGCTGCGACCGGCTCTGGCCGTTCCTGAGCTTCTCGCCGAGCCGGTGCGGGTCGCGTTGGCTGCGTTGCCGGACCAGCTCATGGCGCGCTGTTCGGTCGCCGAAATCGATGCCGCACTTGCCGATACCGCAACGCTGTGCGAGCACTACCAGGTACCCCTCCAGGCATCGGCCAATTGCGTGGTGGTCACCGGCAAGCGAAGTGGGACGCCGCGTTGGGCTGGTTGCGTCGTGCTGGCAACCACCCGAGCCGACGTCAACGGCGTGGTGCGGCGACGGTTGGACGTGCGCAAGGCCTCCTTCGCCGCGCAAGACGAAGCAGTGGGTCGGACCGGCATGGAATACGGCGGCATCACGCCGCTGGGTCTGCCCGCCGAGTGGCCGGTGCTCGTCGACGCTGCAGTCGCAGCCGCCGACGCGGTGGTCGTGGGTTCCGGCTTGCGGCGCAGCAAGTTGGTGGTGCCGGGCGCGGTGCTCGTAGCGCTACCCAGCGCGCAGGTCGTCGAGCACCTCGGCATGAGCTTCACCCCACCGTGCGCCTAACCTATGCGCAAACGTGCATGTAATGTTGCGCGTATGGGTGATCACGGGCACGGGCATGCCGGTGCCTTGCCGGACCGGCGGCGGCTCGTTCGCGCTCTGATCATCATCTCTGCGGTGCTGCTGGCGGAGGTCATCGGCGCCGGCGTGACCGGCTCGCTGGCCTTGCTCGCCGACGCTGGGCATCTGGCCACCGATGTGCTGGGGTTGGCCGTTGCGCTCGTTGCCACCGTGCTCGCCCAGCGCCCACCGACCTCCTACCGGACTTACGGGCTGGGCCGGGCGGAAATCCTCGCTGCCGCATTCAACGCTCTCCTGCTGCTGATGGTGGGTGCCGTGGTGGCGGTGGAGGCGTTTGCCCGGTTGGCCGATCCACCACCGATCGCCCCGGTCCCACTGCTCGTCATCGGATCGCTCGGGCTGGCCGGCAACCTGGCCGCGCTAGCGGTACTCAGCGGCGGCCGGCCTGCTCAGAAGGAATCGCCGCGCAGCCTCAACCTGCGCGGCGCGCTGCTGGAGGTGCTGGGCGACGTGCTCGGCTCCGTGGCAGTGATCGCTGCGGCGGTGGCCATTCTCGTCGCCGGCTGGCGCCAAGCGGACCCAGTCACCTCGCTGGCGATCGCCGCTCTGATCGTGCCTCGGGCGGTGGCCTTGCTGCACGAAGCTGCGCACGTGCTGCTGGAGGGCACCCCGCGGGGCATCGACACTGCTGAGGTGGACCGGTTGTTGCGGGCAGTACCCGGCGTACGTGATGTACACGACCTGCACCTGTGGACCATCACCTCCGGCCAGAACGCCGTCTCCGCGCACCTGGTGGTCGATGAAGCCCAATCACTGCACTGCGGGAACGCCTCCGTGCTCGACGCCGCCGCACACGCACTGCGCACCCGGTTCGGGCTGACCCACAGCACCCTGCAAGTCGAGCACGACGACCACGCCGGTCACGAGCACACCTGCTAATAACCGCGCGTGTCGTGCCTTCGTGCACTGTGTGTCGTGCTCTCGTGCTCGGTGTGTCGTGCGTTCGTGCACTGTGTGTCGTGCTCTCGTGCTCGGTGTGTCGTCTCCGCGCACCGCGCGCTGCTCAGCCGGCGTGGGTGAGGTCCACCAACGCCCTATCGCCACTGATCACCGCACCGGAAGGGCGACCCCAAGCGACGCGGTAGACGGCGTCAGCGAGTCCGATCACCGACGCATCGGGTTCGGTGACTGCCTCCGCCACGGTCTGGGGCAACTGGCCAGGCACCAGCCGCACCGTCCAGGCCCGCCCGGCGTCGGCGGCGTGGTAGAGCACCGTGCCGGCGTGGGTGCCGACCGCCCAAGCGTCGGTGCGGCGCTGGATGTGCCGGGTCAGTACCTCGTCGATCCCGTCGGCGGCGAAGTCGGGATCAACTACTGAGTTGGTCCCGGCGGCGGCCTGCACGTCGATCCGGTGCACGGTGACCTCATGGGCCATCCGCCGCGACCAGAACGCTGCGGTCTTCGGCGCGGTAGGGGTGAAGTGCCAGACCGGTGTTGCCGGATCGGTCGCCGCGAGTATTTCCCGCATTGTCGCCAGCTGGTGGTCGAAAATGGCGAACACGTCGCCGGGTGCCGGCTCGACCCGGCTCGGAGGTGATTGCGGATCGGCAGCCTGGAGCACCCGGGTCACCATCTCGAAGACGCGGCCGAGGTGCTGGACCAGCCGCTGCACAGTCCAACCGGGACACGTGGGGACTGGAGTGTCCGGGTCCAGGGAGGCCGCAGCCGTGCGCACCGACGCTGCTTCGGTCGCGATCCGCAGCTGGTAGTCGGCAAGTTCCACGGTAGTCCAGCCTAGGGCCGGGCCGGGTAGCTTACCCCTCAGACCGGCCTTCACTCCCGGTCGCTGCCCAATCTGGCGGCCTATAGCGCATACCACTTGGCTCGATATGTCTTCATGTCGGGCTTATCAGCATCCGGACCCCGGTATGTCTCCCTGCCGGGGGGAAGAGGGGTTACGTAGCCACGCCAGGGTGAATTGGTACTCGGTCTCCAGCAAGCTGGCGATGTTGTCGCTAACAAGTTTTTCCACCTTGCCGCCAATCAGCGGCAGCGGGACGTCAACGGTGATTTGGCTGCCGAGCACACATCCAGTGCCATCCGGTTCGAGGCTCATCACACCTGCGATCGTTCCCGGTGCCCCGTCGACCGCAGCTTCCACGTTGCCGCGGCAACCGCGCCAGGTCTCGGTGCGGCGGATCGTCAGCTCGCCAGGCAGCATCGCACGGAGGAACGACGGGATCGCGCCGCCTGGCACGGTTTGATTCAGCACCATCGTGGCAGCGTGCTCATCCCGTTGCCAGGACACCAGTTCAGCCCGCGGGCCACCGACTGCCTGCAGCTTTGCTTGCAAGTATTGCTGATCGGTGAGCACATCCCACATCTGCTCACACGAAGCCGGGTACTGGTGCCGCAGTGCCAATTGGCTGGCCATAACCGGAGGCTACCGTGAGTGCCCGTGATGACCCCGGTGCCGCGCAGCCCTGCGCGAGACGCAGTGGACCTCGCCCCGCTCACCACCTTGAGGCTGGGTGGCCCCGCCCGCCGTTTTGTGGCGGCGACCACGGCACAGGCGTGCGTCGAGGCTGTCCGTACTGCTGATTCCACTGGCGAGCCGCTGTTGCTGCTGGCCGGGGGATCGAATCTGGTGATCAGCGACCATGGGTTCGAGGGCACCGCGGTGCTGGTGGCCACCTCCGGGTGGCACATCGACGGCAGCGACGTGCTGCACGCTGCCGCCGGTGAACAGTGGGATGCGGTGGTGGCGAGCACCGTGGCGGCTGGTTACGGCGGGCTTGAATGCCTGTCCGGCATCCCGGGATCGGTCGGTGCTACCCCGGTGCAGAATGTCGGGGCCTACGGGGTGGAGTTGGCCGACCTCTTGTGTGACGTGGATCTCTACGACCGGCATCAGGGTGCCCTACGGACGGTGCCTGCGTCGGCGTTACGGCTGGGCTACCGCACCAGCATGCTCAAGGGCACCGATGCCGCCGTGGTATTGCAGGTCCGCCTTGCCCTGCACCGCGACGGGCTGTCCGCTCCGATCCGCTATCCGGAACTGGCCCGGATGCTTGACGTCGAACCCGGCACTCGGGTGCCCGCCGCGCTGGCCAGAAATGCGGTGCTGGAATTGCGCAGGGGCAAGGGCATGGTGCTCGACCCGGCCGACCACGACACCTGGTCAGTCGGTTCCTTTTTCATCAATCCCGTCCTGAATGCACCGCAGGCTGCCGCCGTATTGGAGCGGATCCGGGCCACGGTCGGCCCGGGAGTGGCGGTGCCACAGTATCCCGGCGGCGGCCCAGGTCGGGTCAAGCTGTCCGCTGCCTGGCTGATCGAGCAGGCAGGATTTGCTCGGGGGTATCCCGGACCGGGCGGTCGGGTTGCACTGTCCGGCAAGCACACCCTGGCCCTGACCAACCGCGGCGGGGCCAGCACCGCAGATCTGCTTGCGCTCGCCCGGGAAATCCGCCACGCCGTGGCAACGCAATTTGGCATCACGCTGGTACCCGAACCCACGCTCGTGAACTGTGCCCTTTAGCTACGACAAAGCTGGGGGTCGGCGGAAGGTGCGCATTGCAGAATGCTGATCGCGGGGTTTGACGACGATGAGGTCAAGGTCGACGTGAGCAGGTCTGGTGGCGGCGAAGGCGATGACATCGGCAACGTCCTCGGCGGTCAAGGGAGTAAGGCCAGCGTAAACGTGATCTGCTTTCTCGGCGTCGCCACCGAAACGCACCAGCGAAAATTCGGTCTCCACCATTCCAGGAGCAATCTCCACGAATCGCACTGGCTGCCCGAGGTGCTCGGCGCGCAGGGTGCGGTGCACCGCCGATTGGGCATGTTTGGCGGACGTATATCCGGCGCCGTTGTCGTAAAGCTCTAGTGCGGCGATTGAGGTCACGGTCACCAGTACCCCGTCCCCGGAGTCAATCAACTTCGGCATGAATGCCCTGGTTACCCGCAGCATGCCCAGCACATTGACTTCCCACATCCAGCGCCACTGGTCCTCGTCGGCCGCCATTGCCGGCTCGAAACCTTTTGCGCCTCCCGCGTTATTCACCAGCACCCGCGCAGCGGGCACTGCCGCGGCGAAGGCGGCTACCGAATCGGGATCCAGCACGTCGAGCGCTATCGCGGTGCCACCGATCTCATCGGCGATTTCCTGGCAACGCTCCAGCCGCCGTGCCCCCAGCACGACATGGAACCCGACCCCGGCCAGTACTCGCGCCGTAGCTGCCCCGATCCCGCTGCTTGCCCCCGTCACCACCGCGACCGGTCGGTCCATGGCTCAACCCTATGGTCACCTATCGCTGCTGTCCGCACGCCAAGTGGGCCATAGGGTAGAAGGGTGATCGGCTGGGGCGGGCGGGTGTTGCGGCGGGTGGCGGTGCTGTCGGTGCATACCTCACCGCTGGATCCGCCGGGTACTGGTGATGCCGGTGGGATGAACGTCTACATCGTGCAGACTGCGATCCGGCTGGCCCGCCGCGGTGTCGAGGTGGAGGTGTTCACCCGGGCTACGTCCTCGGGTGCACCCCCGGTGGTGGAATTTGCTCCGGGTGTCACGGTGCGTCACATCACTGCCGGGCCTTTCGAGGGTCTGGCCAAAAATGATCTGCCTGCGCAGTTGTGCGCTTTCACCGCGGGAGTGCTGCGGGCCGAAGCGCATCGGGAGCCGGGCTACTACAACGTGGTGCATTCGCACTACTGGCTATCTGGCCAGGTGGGGTGGCTGGCCCGGGACTGCTGGGGGGTGCCACTGGTGCACACCGCACACACCCTGGCCAAGGTGAAAAACGCCGCGCTGGCCGAGGGCGATGTGCCAGAGCCGCACACCCGGGTGATCGGCGAGCAGCAGGTGGTGGCTGAGGCCGATCGCCTGGTGGCGAACACCCCCGCCGAGACGTCCCAACTCGTCGATCTCTACGGTGCCGACCCAGCCCGAACCGCCACCATCTCGCCTGGCGTCGACCTGGAGCTGTTCACCCCGGGATCCCAAGGTGCGGCCCGGAACGCATTAGGCCTGCCGAGCGACGCCGTGGTGCTCGCCTTCATCGGCCGGATCCAGCCACTGAAAGGACCCGATGTGCTGTTGCGGGCCGCAGCCGAAATGGTGCGCCGCGACCCGGCGCTACGGGCGAAGCTGCGGGTGCTGGTGGTGGGTGGGCCGTCCGGGAATGGCCTAGCCGAGCCCACCGCATTGCACCAGCTGGCCGCCGCGCTAGGGATCTTGGATCAGGTGGTGTTCGCGCCGCCGCAGAGCGGCGCCGCCTTGGTGGGGGTGTACCGCGCTGCTGACGTGGTAGCGGTGCCCAGTTACAGCGAGTCGTTCGGGCTGGTGGCGCTGGAGGCGCAGGCCTGCGGTACGCCGGTGGTCGCCGCCAAGGTGGGTGGCCTGCCGGTGGCAGTGGCCCACGGTGTGTCCGGTCAGTTGGTGGGCAGCCACCGCCCCGGTGACTGGGCAGACGCGCTGTCTGCCGTCGCGTTTCATCCGCAGCGCCGTCACCAGCTGGCCGCTGGTGCTGCTGCGCACGCTCGGCGGTTTTCCTGGGAGCGCACTACTGAGGCGCTGTTGCGAGTCTATGTAGACGCTGCCTCGGCGTATCGGATTGACGCGCGAGAACGCGAGGTGGCGGTATGAGCTGCCTGGCGCGGTTGGATGAGCTCATCGCCAGTGTGCTGGTGGAGGCCGGCCTCGAGTATGTCCGCAGCGAGCCGGGCAGTTTCATCATCACTCTGCCCGGTAGCAAGAAGCTCCAGACCGTGTGTCGGGTGCTGGTCGGCGAACATGGGGTGCTGGTTGAGGCGTTTGTATGCCGGCGTCCCGATGAGGCACATGAGGAGGTCTATCGCTGGCTGCTGCGCCGCAATGCCCGGCTCTACGGCGTGCACTATGCACTGGACGGGGCTGGTGACATTTACCTCGTCGGCCGGCTGGCGCACCACGCGGTGACCGCGCAGGAACTGGACCGGGTGTTGGGCCAGGTGATCGAAGCCGCGGATGGTGACTTCAACACCTTGCTGGAGATCGGGTTCGCCTCGTCAATCCGGCGCGAATGGGCTTGGCGGGTGGCCCGGGGAGAGTCCCTGACGAACCTTGCAGCATTCGAACACCTGGTGCGCTAATCCCCGAGGTTGGTGTCGGGGCCGGGTTGGTGGCGGGGCGGCCCGGGGGAGAGGGGGGAGTCGCACACTCGGACCCGCCCCGCCACTGTGTCCCGCGTGAACGGATATCCCTGGGCGAGGGGCACCCAGAGATCCTGGCGGGCCGCGGTCCGGTGGGGGGTGGACGAACCGCGGGCTTGTGCTCACCTGCCGGGAAGTGCGGTGGGAGCGGCGAGGAGAGCGGTGACACACTCTCAGCCAGGAGGGCGGATCTCAAGGCCTTCGAGATAGTTGATCAGAGCGCAACCCGATTGGCCTAGAGGGCCTGCCGTTGCGTCACCACGTACGCGATGTTCGGCGGCTCAGACCAGCCACTCGGCGAGAGTGGTCGCTGGGTGAGTAACGCCGGCTACGGCCGAGGCGACAACAGACCGTGCACGTTCCACCACTGTATGAATATAAGTAGCGTCAACGGCTCGTCAGCGCTGGTGGGCACCACCTCGGGTGTCGGCAAGAAATAGCGCGGCGAACCGCGACACACCGTATACGGTCGGTGGCGCGCCGTCGTTATCGCCCGAACGGCAGCTTCGGGGATAGGAATACCGCTGGTAAGAAGTGCGACTTGACTGCCGGTTGTAGGATGCAGCGATCTCTGGGAGGTAGATGGACATGAGCATGGCAGCGATCCTGGCCGAATTACCGGACATGTGGCGCAGCGCGTTGACGGCGCATGTGCCTGACCCGCAGGGTCGCTGCTGGGCTTGCCGCGACGAGAACGGGGTCGCCGCGACCTGGCCTTGCCTGACGCGCGAGGTCGCAGAGGAAGCCAAGTACCTTTACGAAGGCGGTCTTCCGGGTACCTTCGGTGGCCGTCATGCGGCTCGCAAGGCCGACCAATGGCAGGCTTAAAAGTTTGTGCTGAAAAGCTGGCTGGGTAGGAAACCGAGCTACATAGGGAACCCCTAGCTACGCAGGGAACCGCGGTGCAACCGGCCTTTCCGGGGGGCGGGAAGCGGGTGACCAACGGTTCCCTGCAACGACGGTGGGGGTGTCAGCAGGGGGTTCCGGTACACCGTCGTCGTTGATTAACTTACGGGTAACCCCGCAGTCACGGCCAGCGCCCAATCGGGCCAATTGATTTTGGGTTATTCATGCCGCCTTCACCTGTTTAGTTCGCCAGAGTGTCCCAGAGTGCCATTGGCTGGCTGCCCGCATTGAGTGCCAACACCGTGCCGGATCCGGTCTTTGTGGTGCCTGGCAGGCTAGCCGCATGAGCGTAGGAACCCTGGTCTTGCTCCGACACAGCGAGAGCGAGTGGAATGCCAAGAACCTGTTTACCGGCTGGGTGGATGTGCCGTTGTCAGCTCGGGGCGAGCGCGAGGCGGTGCGCTCAGGGGAGCTGATGCACCAAGCCGGGCTGCTTCCCGACGTGGTGCACACATCGTTGCTGCGCCGGGCGATCACCACTGCCAACCTGGCACTCGATGTCGCGGATCGGCACTGGATTCCGGTGCACCGTGACTGGCGGCTCAACGAGCGGCACTACGGTGCGCTGCAAGGCAAGGACAAAACACAGGTTCGCGAAGAGTACGGCAATGAGCAGTTCGCTCGATGGCGCCGCTCCTACGACATCCAGCCACCCCCGATAGACCCCGGCAGCGAGTTCAGCCAACGGGGTGATCCCAGGTACGCCGGAATTGAGATACCGCAAACGGAGTGCCTGGCTGACGTGGTGACCCGGATGCTGCCGTACTGGGAGGCATCGATCGTGCCCGATCTGCGGGCTGGGTACACGGTGCTGGTGGTTGCGCACGGCAACTCGTTGCGGGCTCTTGTCAAGCACCTGGACGGCATTGACGCGCAAACCATCGTCGGGCTCAACATCCCCACCGGCATCCCGCTGCGCTATGACCTCGATGATCAGTTGCGGCCACGCATCGCGGGCGGGATCTATCTCGACCCTGATGCGGCCACTGATGCCATCGCCGAGGTGGCTGCGCAGGGCCAGTAATTCCCGCCAGGTATGAACTGAGGGTGAACGGCGGAAGAAGGTTCGCCCTATTGTGGGTATATCTCGTCACTGGGGGTGCCGCAGGGCTAGGGATACACCCACCTGGGGTGCTTACGATTGGCGTGTGACACTCGCAGCCGTCGTGGCCCTCGCGATCGGCACGTTGTTGGTCGGGTTGGTCGCGGGCATTCAGGTGGGCCGGCGCACTGCCAAGTTGGTGACCCCGCCGCGCCCGGACGGCGCCACTATCGCCGATTTGGTACAGCGCGCGGTGCTCTCATCACACAATGGTGTAGTGTTGCTTGACCGAATGGGTGGTGTCCTGCTGGCCAACCCGTCAGCGGTGGAGTTAGGCCTAGTGCAGGGGTCGCGCGTGGATGAGCGGGCGGGCAGAGCTGCCGAGCAGGTCCGCGCGTCCGGTGAGGTAGTGCTGGTGGATCTGTCCCCGTTGGACCGCGGTGCACGTTCCGGGCGCGGACCCACTGCGGTGCTAGGGGAGGTCCGCCCGCTGGGTGACGAGTTCACCGTCATCGAAGCCTCCGACGAATCCGATGCGGTGCGCCTGGAGGCCACCCGGCGGGACTTTGTCGCCAACGTCAGCCATGAACTCAAAACTCCGGTCGGCGCCATGGCTCTGCTGGCCGAAGCCGTCCTGGACGCCGCCGATGATCAGCAGGAGGTCCGCCGGTTCGGCACCAAGATCCTCAATGAGGCCAACCGGCTGGGCACCCTGGTCACTGAGCTGATTGCGCTGTCACGCTTGCAAGGCGCCGAACGGCTACCAGAACTGGCCACCGTGTCCGTCGACAAGGTCATCACCGAAGCTCTCGACCGCTGCCGGCTGGCCGCTGAATCGGCCAACATCCGCATCACCGCCGATCCCCCCTCTGGCCTGCTGCTCCACGGCGACGCCACATTGCTGGTCACCGCGCTGTCTAACCTGATCGACAACGCCGTGTCCTATTCCCCACCGGGCAGTCCGGTTTCCATCAGTCGCCGCCTCGAAGACGGCTACGTCGAAATCGCCGTCACCGACCGCGGCTTGGGCATCGAACCCGAACACCAGCAACGCGTCTTCGAACGTTTCTTCCGTATCGACCAAGCCCGCTCCCGCTCCACCGGCGGCACCGGCCTGGGCTTGGCCATTGTCAAACACGTCGCGGCCAACCACGGCGGCGAAGTTCACCTGTGGAGTAAGCCCGGTACCGGCTCCACCTTCACCCTGCGTATCCCGGCCCACCCGGACAGCCCCCAACACCAAGCACGGACGCTACCGACACCCGAGTACGTGGGAGGGTCGACATGATCAGAGTGCTTATCGTCGAAGACGAAGAAGATTTCGCCGACCCACTTGCCTTCCTGCTGCGCAAGGAGGGTTTCTCCCCGGCCGTGGCCACCACGGGGTCCGAGGCGTTGGAAGAGTTTGACCGCAACGGTGCCGACATCGTGCTGCTTGATCTGATGCTGCCCGGGATGAGTGGTACCGATGTGTGCAAGCAACTGCGGTCTCGTTCTGCGGTTCCGGTGATCATGGTCACTGCGCGGGATAGCGAGATCGACAAGGTCGTGGGCCTGGAACTCGGAGCCGACGACTACATCACCAAGCCGTACTCGGCCCGCGAACTCATCGCCAGGATTCGCGCTGTGCTGCGCCGCGGTGCCGAGGCGTCGGATGGCCCGGTGTCAAGCGCGGCCGCCACCGGACCAGTGGTGTTGGAGGCCGGACCGGTGCGGATGGACGTCGAGCGGCACATCGTGACCGTGGACGGGCAAGAAGTAGGGCTGCCGCTCAAGGAGTTCGATCTGCTGGAGTATCTCCTGCGCAACGTGGGCCGGGTGCTCACCCGGGGACAACTCATCGATCGCGTGTGGGGAGCCGATTACGTCGGCGATACGAAGACCCTTGACGTTCACGTCAAGCGGTTACGTTCCAAGATCGAGCAGGATCCGTCCTCTCCCCGGCACTTGCTGACTGTGCGCGGCCTTGGTTACAAGTACGACGCCTGACCCCCCTGCCGTAACCTGGCCTCTCATGCGACTCGGCGTGCTGGACGTGGGCTCTAACACCGTCCATTTGCTGGTGGTGGACGCCCATCACGGCGCTCATCCGTTGCCCCAGACCTCGGAGAAGTGGGTGCTGAGGTTGGCCGAACAGATGGATGCCCGCGGTAAGATCACGCGTGAGGGAGCCGATCATCTGGTTCGCACCGTGCGCGAGGCGCTCGCCTCGGCATCGGCCATGGGTTGCGAGGATGTGATCGCTTTCGCCACGTCAGCGGTGCGCGATGCCTCCAATGCCGGTGCGGTGCTGGACCGCGTGCATGCCGAGACCGGGGTGGTGCTCGATGTGCTCTCCGGCGAGGAGGAGGCAATCCTTACGTTCCTCGCTGCCCGCCGCTGGTGTGGCTGGTCGGCTGGCCGGTTGCTCGTGGTGGATGTCGGTGGGGGATCGTTGGAGGTAGCGGTAGGGCTCGATGAGGAGCCCGATGTAGCGGTGTCCCTACCGCTGGGCGCTGGCCGGCTCACCCGAACCTGGTTGACCCACGACCCGCCACGCCGCCGCGAGCTGGATGCGTTGCGGGAACATATCGTCGAGCAGCTCGCGGAACCGGCCGCTAAGATGCGTGACGCTGGCACCCCGGATCGGGTGGTTGGTACCTCCAAGACGATCCGGTCGCTTGCCCGGCTCAGTGGCGCCGCTCCCTCGTCAGCTGGTCCACGGGTACGCCGTACACTCACCGCTGCCGGACTCCGTCAAGTGATCGCGTTCATCTCCCGGATGGGCGCCGATGACCTGGCTGAACTGGAAGGCGTCAGCGCGAGCCGGTCTCACCAGCTTGTCGCTGGAGCGCTGGTGATCCAGGCGACGATGCAGGCCCTGCAGGTCGAGGAGATCGACCTCTGCCCATGGGCACTGCGGGAAGGGGTCATCTTGCGCAAGCTGGATTGGCTGGAGTGGTTGGACGGAATCGACCGGACGGCGCAGCTGACGCGCCGTCCACCTCGACGGACTGGACGCACGGTGGCCCGAGGTGCACGGTAAACAACGATGAGGCGCAGTAGCGAGCCTGAAGAGCGGACGCAGTTCACCGTGGCTGAGCTGCTGGCGCGGTATGGCGAGCCGTCCCCCGCCGCGGGGAGCCGGCGTCGCCGAGCTGCGGAGGAACCTGACACGCCTCCCCAGACCGCTGCCCCGCCGATCGTGCACGCGAACAGAGCCGACCGGGGGGAGCCGACCGTGCGCCCTCCGGGGCCGCGGCGCACTTCGGACGGCCCGGCGACACCGCCGAGCCTCAATAGTCGAACCGGCCGCAGCTGGTCCCCAGCGGTGGGTCCACCCGGTGGCGGGTCACGGCCACCGGTCCCACCGCCGGTCACCGCTCGACCCGCGCCGGCTAACGCTGCAACGGTTTCTGCGCTTTCTGACGGGCCGGCCACCGACCAGTTACCCCGGTACAGCTCCGCGCCCACGCAGCCCGCTGTCAGCCCAACCCGCCGTCCCACCAACGCCCAGCCGGTCAACGCCCCACCGGTCAATACCCAACCCGTCAAGCTCCCCCCGGCCACTGCTGCCCCGATCGGAGCGCCGCCGGTCGTGCCCTCGCCGATTGGGACCCGGCCGCCTGCATCTCGACCGGCTGGGTTTCAATCCACTGCGCCTCAATCAACTAGGCCCCAATCAACTGGTTCTCAATCAACTGGTTCTCAACTGACTGTGGCCCAACTGACTGCGTCTCAACCGATCCGGCGGCAACCGGGCGGTGCCTTGGCGCCGGCTGGCCTCGGTAGCCCCGGCGGAGCCCTTCCCGCGCAGGACGCAACGGCTGCTGCCGAGGTGGACGACGATCCCGCTGAGTCACCTTCCCCGTTGTGGGAATGGGCCGCGATGGTCAGCCAGGTCGGGCTTGGCGTTGTCGGTGGAGCCACCCTGTGGTTGATCTGCGAGTGGCTGTGGCAGCGCATCCCAGTGGTTGCGCTGGTGGTAGCGTTAGGCTTGATCACCGCAATGGTCTGGATAGTGCGCCGGGTCCGGCGTGTCGAGGATCTGCAGACGACGATGATCGCGGTGCTGGTCGGACTATTCGTCACGGTATCTCCGGCAGCGCTGTTACTCGTCAATCGATAGCCGGTGGCTGCGGCCGGCGCTATCCAGGTGGCGCTGTCCACCGCCTCGGTGTGGCCAGAACCCATTCCGGCGGCCTTTGAGCTGGCGGCTGAGCTTGGGTATGACGGCGTCGAGGTGATGGTCTGGGCCGATCCCGTGAGCCAGAACGTCGCTGCCGTTGCGACGTTGGCGATCCGCTACCAGATGCCCGTGTTGGCGGTGCACGCTCCCTGCCTGCTGATCACCCAGCGGGTGTGGGCAGCAGACCCGGCAGTTCGATTGGACCGCGCGGTGCAGGCTGCCGTCGAGTTGGGGGCGGGCACTGTCGTGGTACACCCGCCGTTTCGCTGGCAACGAGACTATGCCGCGGGCTTCGCCGAGCAGGTCGCCATGCTAGAAGCCGCATCCGGAGTCAACATCGCGGTGGAGAACATGTTCCCGGTGCGCCGTGGGCGCCTGGAGATGTCCAGTTATGTACCCTCACCGGACCCCACCGATGCCGGGTACGCGCACTACACGCTGGATCTGTCACATACCGCGACAGCCCGGGTCGACGCGCTGGCAATGGCGGGCCGGATGGGTGCGCAGTTGGTGCACCTGCATCTGGCCGACGGCACCGGTGCGCCCCGTGACGAGCATCTGGTGCCCGGCCGGGGTACTCAACCCTGCGCCGAAGTGTGCCTGGCCCTAGCGAAGGGGCATTTTTCCGGCACCGTTGTGGTCGAAGTGAGCACTCGCCGGGCGCGTAATCGCCCAGAGCGACGAGCCTTGTTGAGCGAGGCGCTAGTCTTCGCGCGCCTGCATTTGTGAGCAACCCCACGGGGCTTGGATGCAGCGGGGGAACATCAGCACTATCCGGAGAGGTGAACGCTTGTCATGAACACCGTCATGGTGATCGAAATCATCGTTGGCGTCGTCGTGCTTGTCGCGGCTGTACGTTTCGCAGTGCGGGAGACGCGGAACCTCAGCGCCGCCATGGAGTCCGAAGCCGAATCGGTGGAAACTGCGCCAGAGCCAGGCCGTGAATTGCAGGTAGAGCCGAAGGCAGCACAGAAGGCGGAGCAGAAGGCGCAAGCGGAACTCAGCGAGGTCAGCTCTGCTGAGACCAGCTAACCTCACGGTGATCGCTGAATCTGTTCAATCACCGCGCGATCTAGCTGCGGTCACGGCCGGAGTGCCAGCGATCATGACACCGTGCGCGGCGTGCGCCGGGTGCCTGAGGTGAAATGCAGGCTAGCGTGCGTGGTGTGCTGCGCTCGCTGATCCTGGCCACCGCGGGCAATCCGGTGGTACGCCGCCTTGTGGCCACGGCGCCGGTCAGCCGTTATGTGGTCAATCGGTTCGTCGCGGGCGTGAACGCCGAACAGGCGGTTGCCGTGGCCAGCTTGCTGGTCACGGAGAACCTCGCGGTGACCCTGGACTACCTGGGGGAAGGCGTTGTCGACGAGGCGGGTGCGGAGTCCACCGTGCGCGCGTACCTGGACCTGCTGGCCAGCCTGGCTGCCAAGGAGCTG
>JAJPIR010000210.1 GCA_021324675.1 Actinomycetota bacterium | reverse complement strand
TGTTGCAGTAGGAGTGGGAGTTGGTCCCCCGGTAGGCGTCGGCGTCGCCGTAGGAGTCGGCGTCACCGTCGGCGTGGGTGTCGCTGTTGCAGTAGGAGTCGGAGTCGAGCTGGATCCGGGAACGGTGTAATGCGTCGGGTCGCTGAAATCCATTGCGGTTGTGAACGTGCCAATTGGGGTGGCTCCGAGACCCTGGGTGCACTGGAAGATCACGTTATACGTACCTGCTACCAGCGAGGTAGATTGATCACTGGCGGCGTCTTTCATGCTGACACCGAAGTCGACGGTCATCGGACTGTCGTGGGACAGACCCACGTCCGTAGTCGACACGATCGGGTAGTTCGTGAAATTGTTCGGCCCATTCACGATGACGTTGATGCCATCCGCATCAGCTGGGCAGCCAGCGGACGTTACCAGGTGTGGAACGGTGAGATCCGTCCCCGTAGTCGGTGTTAAAGTCAAAGAGCCCAGCGAGGTTGGGTCCGCTGCAACCGGCACAGTGCCATTGAGCATCACAGCGGCACCGCTAGTGACAAGAACCACAGCACCCACCGCTGGTCGACGAAACAGCGCAATCTTACCCACGGCAACACTCACTTTCACTCGAATATTTCGCTGAATTAGGTATATACGCATGGTGCTGGTCTCAACGAGAGAACGACCGGAAACGCTAACAGCCAGGGCTCGGGCGTACTTGATGCCCGATAAAAGTTAGGAAAGACGGCAATCTCGGACAACATCCCAAAAGGCCGATCCAACTTCGATGCGCTCTCAGGAGCAATGAGGATGATCGTGACATCAGTACGTGCACCTTAAATCGGTCATAACATATTCGGCAACATGGCCGCGATGTCGTCGGATACCGTCAAACCAATCGCTACCAGTACTGGCACGCCAATCAACCATGCGTACCATAGACCAGTACGGAAACGGACCCACACGATGGAGATCGCCACCCCCACCAGGAGCATTGACCAACCCACGACAGCCAGCAGCGCTGAGCTATCGCCGGCCATCAATGCGTCGGCAGCCGGTAGAACTGCTGACGGCAATTGAGCGGGTCTGGGTTGGGCTGGGCTGACCAGTGCCGCGTCGACGCGGAGCACATCGGTGGGCTGCAAGGCCGGCCCATCGGTCGTCACCAAGATGAGCCGCCCCTGGCCTGCTGCGAGCGGTGACGGTAGTGGATCACCTGCGCGTCGCACCCCGAGCACGGTGAAAGTGTGTTTACCCTGCCCGGTAGTCACCGTCATCCGGTCACCAGTGCACAGTTGGTCAATGGTTCGGAACGGCCGACCGTAGGTCGCACGACGGCCCACGATCACACTGGTGCCGACCTGACCGGGTAGTGGAGTATCGCGGCGATGCCCCGGGCCTGACATCAGCGTGCTCGAAGAGGTGCCCTCCACGACAACTTCCCGTATCTGCAGCTTGGAAATCTCTAGAAGCGCAACTGGCGTGCCGGCCGGTAGGGGCTTATTGGCGTCGTCGAGTGGACCGACCGGAGCTATGGCATTCGCCAATGCGCCGCGGAACTCGCTAGCGAGTTGCGCCTGATCCCGATCGTGGCGCAGATTACCCAACACAGTGAGCTCCACAAGAAAGGACAGCGCCAACACCGCAAAGATGCCCAGCACTTGGCCAACGAGGTGAAATTCAACCTTGCTGCTCGGCGCGGGATCGCCTTGCATCGGGTGAGGTTCCAGAACGCGCCGTGCCGGCTGTTGATCCATCCCGGCGCCCTCCCGAAGTCCGGTGGCAGTGGCACGTCGTTCACCGCCTTTGGCCCTTGGCCGGTCACCAAGACTCCACGGTAGGTCACGTCGGAGTCCCCCAGTCGGCAATCTTGTCGTCACAATTACCGTCGCTTCCGGCTTCGGTTCACCAACACTGGACCGATTGGCCACAGACCCAGCCATGCGCTCCTAATTGCGACATCACCCTTCAGGGAAAAGCACCGGATTTCCAATCTTGCTGCGCCCTCTTCACTGATGACATACGGCCGTGCAACAAGTGGTAAAGAGGGCGGCGGCAGTGCAAAGCTAGCGGCCGAGCCGCCGGCAATTAATGAGCCGGCGTGTGCTGGAGCCATCGGTGTCAAGAGCGCACGCACGACTGCAGGTACATCGGCAACATGCAACTGTGCGTTCACGGTTCCCTCGCCAACCGTGAGCGGGAATCGGTGCGATAGGCACCGATTCCCGCTCACGGGTTTACTTAGATGGCGGCCAAAAATGCTGCCCGCCGGGATCAAGTAAGGAGATTGCGGCACCTAGATATGGCTCACTAGGTGCCGCAACCAACTAGAAGGTGAAACTCATCGGCGGCGTCGAGGTCGACGGTTGGAAGGCCGCCGGGTTGTTCGGCACGAACGTCGCGGTGATCGAGTGCGATCCCCGAGGCAGAACCACAACCGTCGGACCGGCATTGCCGAAGAACGCCGGCGCTGACCCGATGACGGTGGTCCCGTCTTTGAATTGCACGGTTCCGGCCGCGCTAGTGGGTGTCACGTGTGCCTGGAGGATCACGATGCCCCCGAGGAAGGGAAGGGGAATCGGAGTCGCCGACAACGTGGTGGTGGTGGCTTGCGCCCCTGGCGCCGGCGTTGGGGTGGGCGTTGGCGTCACGACCGGGGTGGGCGTTGGCGTCACCACTGGCGTGGGGGTGGGCGTCACCACTGGCGTGGGGGTTGGCGTCCCCACCGGCGTCGGCGTCGGCGTGGCCGTCGGTGTTGGCGTG
>JAJPIR010000279.1 GCA_021324675.1 Actinomycetota bacterium | reverse complement strand
GCGCTCTGGCGACGTGGTCGACGAAGTGGCGCGCATGATCGCAGAGTGGGGCGCGGCCGAGGTACATGTAGCCGCCGACGTCAGCGGCTACAGTCACCGCCGCGAGCGGCTGCCACGGGGCGGGGAAACGGTGGGCCGGCGCATTCTGCACGACTGGCTGGCCGGACCGGTCAGTGCTTACCAGCAGGCGCGCGACGACCTCGCCGCCAATGGCACCTCGCGGCTGTCGCCCTACTTGCACTTCGGGTGTGTCTCAGCAACAGAGGCACTCCACGGCGCCGCCGCCAATACGCCCGGCGGCGAAGCCTTCATCCGCCAGCTGGCGTGGCGCGATTTCCACCACCAGGTGCTTGCCGCGCGTCCCAACGTCGCAACCGCCGACTACCGCAGCCGCCACGACCGATGGCGCCACGACGAGAAAGCCGCGCAGGCCTGGCGGGATGGCCGCACCGGTTACCCGATAGTCGATGCCGGCATGCGGCAACTCCGCGCCGAGGACTGGATGCACAACCGGGCACGCCTCATCACTGCCAGCTTCTTGACCAAGACCCTGTATCTGGACTGGCGCCTCGGCGCCGAGCACTTCTTCAACCTGCTCGTCGACGCCGACCTCGCCAACAACCAACTCAACTGGCAATGGGTAGCGGGCACCGGTACCGAGACCAGGCCCAACCGGGCCCTCAATCCGCTCCGGCAGGCGCAGCGCTATGACTCCCACGGTGAGTACGTACGCCGCTACCTACCCGAGCTGCGGGACGTCTCTGGACCCGGGGTACACCGACCCTGGAAGCTAGACGCATCGCATCGGGCGTGCCTGGATTATCCCAAGCAGATCATTGACCTACATGGCAGATCATCGACCTACATGAAGGGGCGGATCGCTTCCACACCGTCCGGAGAAACAATTGAGGGCACATTATGATCATCGATCTGCCGTCGACCACAGCGTCGGCGGTCAACCACGCCCTGATCGACGTCCGGGAGCGCGGCGGCGCGGTTGCCGTGGGCCGGGTCCTCAATCTGGTGATCGTCACTGACGACTCAGCGCAGGTGGAGCAGTCCATCGAAGCGGCCAACGAGGCCAGCATGGAGCACCCTTGCCGGGTGCTCGTGGTAGCCCGGGGACTCAAGCGGGCCGGGACCCGGCTGGACGCTCAGATCCGCGTCGGTGGTGACGCCGGGGCTTCCGAGGTGCTCGTGCTGCGCTTGTACGGTCCGCTGGCCGACCACGGAGATAGCGTGGTAATACCGCTGTTGCTGGCAGATTGCCCCGTAGTCGCCTGGTGGCCCGGCGTGTCCCCGCAAGTTCCCGCCATCGATGCCCTCGGCCAGCTGGCGCAGCGCCGGATCACTGACGCCGCGGCGGCAGCTCAGCCCATCAAGGCGCTCGAAAGCCGGCGCACCACCTACACCCCCGGCGACACCGACTTGGCGTGGTCACGGCTCACCCCGTGGCGCGCCCTGCTCGCCGCGGCCCTGGACCTACCGCCGTACGAGGACGTCGACGCGGTCACTGTGACCGGCGCCGCCGATAACCCATCTACCGATCTGCTTGCAGGCTGGTTGCGCGCCCGTCTGGAGGTACCAGTGCGCCGCCGCACCAGCCCTCCTGGCGGTGGGATCCACGCGGCAGTACTGGAGCGTCGGTCCGGCCCGGTGGAGTTGGTCCGGCCGGATGGGAAGGTCGCCACCCTGCGCCAGCCAGGGCAACCGGACCGTCACCTGCCGCTGCGACGACGTCCGGTGCGCGAATGCCTGGCTGAGGAGCTGCGCAGGTTGGATCCGGATGAGATCTATCACGCTGCGCTGGAGGCGATGACCGAGGTGGAAGGCCGGCGTACCGGCGCTGCCAAGGGCAGCCGATCGGCCGATGCAAGGCGCGGTTCGTGACTCGCCCCGACGTGGTGGTGCACGCCACCGCTGAGGTACTCGCTGCTGCCGCTGCCGCCCGGCTGATCACCCGGATCGTGGATGTGCAGAGCGCCTCAGGGTCGGCATCCCTGGTCCTGACCGGTGGCAGGATCGGGATCGCGGTACTGCAGGAGGTGGCGAACACCCCGGCGGCGACAGCAGTGGACTGGCGGCAACTGGATATCTACTGGGGCGACGAGCGTTTTCTGCCCAGTGGTCACCCGGAGCGCAACGAGGCCCAAGCTCGCGACGCACTGCTCGACCACGTTGATGTGGATCCTGCCCGGGTGTTCCCGATGGGCGCCTCGGACGGTCCGTGGGGCAACGATCCGGACGCCGCGGCGCATGCCTACGAGGGACTGCTGCTTAACCAGCGGCAGCCGGAAGATCGCGGTATGGCGCCCTCGTTCGACGTCTGCCTACTCGGCGTCGGCGAGGACGGCCACGTCGCGTCGGTGTTTCCCGGCTCGCCTGCGGTGTACGAGACCGAGCGGGCGGTGATCGCCGTCCGCGGCAGTCCCAAGCCACCTCCCACCCGGATCACCCTGACCCTGCCGGCCATCCTGTGTGCCGCCGAAGTGTGGTTGATCGTCTCCGGGTCGGACAAAGCCGCGGCGGTGACGATGGCACTAGGCGGCGCTGGGGAGGTAAGCGTCCCTGCCGCCGGCGCCACAGGCCGCCGCCGCACGCTGTGGCTGCTAGACCGCGCTGCCGCCGCCAAACTCCCCCCCGAACTCCTCACCCGCTAACCGTTCCCCTCCCTCACGTGTCGCGTCGCGCCCTCCTGCCGCGCGTGTCGCGCCCTCCTGCCGCGCGTGTCGCGCTCACCTGACCTGTCACCGCGCCGGGCCAGGTTCGCCGTCCCTGCTGGCTGCTGGGCCTGCCGGGCCCGTTACCCGCCCTCACATCCAACTTCCAGGTTGCCCGCAGCACGCGTTCACATTCCTGTGGCTGACTCGCCTGCGTCGCTATCGGGCCAGGCCTCCGGAAGGTTGCCGTGGTGAACCCAATGATCACGATGCGCCAGTTGCTGACCAAGCGCTGGCTGCTCGTGAGCGTGGTGGTCGTCGCGGCCGGCGCCGTGATCACTGGATGGGCATGGGCGGCGAGATCTTCCTCGGCTACCGGTCCCCGCCTGGTTACTGCGACCCTGGGCACGATACGCCAAACGGTGTTGGCCACCGGCACGATCGCCGCGGCCCAGCAGGCGGATCTGGAGTTCGGGGTTAGCGGGAAGGTCACCGCGGTATCAGTGAGCGTTGGTCAGCAGGTAAAAGCCGGGCAGACCCTGGCGACGCTGGATGCGGCATCGCTGCCCAGTCAGGTGGCCCAGGCGAAGGCCGCGGTGGCGGCCAGCGAGGCGAGGATCGCCGCAGACCAGGCGTCCGGCGCGCCAGCGGCTCAGCTCAACGCCGACAACGCCGCACTCACCTCGTCAAATGCGCAGTTGACCGTCGCGCAGCAGAACCTGTCCCGCGCCTCGATGACCGCGCCATTCGACGGCACGGTCGCCGCGGTCACGTTGACGGTAGGCCAGCAAGTCTCCGGCAACTCGTCAGCTGGTGCAGGTGGTGCGTCTAGTGGGGCGAGCGGGACCGGTGGGCTCAGCGCGACCGCATCGTCGAGTAACGCGTCCGCTTCGACGACCTCGGCATCGAACGCTCAGATAGTCGTAATCAGCACAGGGACATACATCGTCAATGCCAGCGTCGATGACACCCAGGTCAGCCAACTGCACCCGGGGGATCAAGCCGTCATCGTGCCGAACAGGTCGACCAGTGAAGTCTTCGGGACCGTGGCCTCGGTGGGGCTGGTCGGTAGCCAGAGCTCCGGGGTTACCAGCTACCCGGTCACCATTGATGTCACCGGGAACCCGGGCAACCTGCCCATCGGCGCCACAGCACAAGTCGCGATCACCATCAAACAGCTCAATAACGTCGTCGTGGTGCCTCGCGCAGCGGTGCACTCCGAGGGTGGCCAGTTCTCGGTCTATGAGATGTCTGGCACTAAGCAGGTGTCCCGGCCGGTGACGGTGGGACTCATCGAGGGCGGCCAAACCCAGATCACTAGTGGCCTGGCAGCCGGTACCCGCATCGTGCTGCCGGCCGCGCCCGCCGGTTCTCGGGGCACGGGCCGAAGTGGCGGCTTCGGCGGTGGCGGCGGCTTCGGCGGTGGCGGCGGTGGTGGCGGCAGTGGCCGCGGTCCGGGTGGCAGGACGGGCTAAGCGATGACCACCGACCTGTTCCCCACGCTGCAGTTTCCACTTTTGGAGTTGCGCGATGTCAGCAAGACCTACCGCAGCGGATCGATCCAGGTCCAGGCACTACGCGAGGCCTGCATAGCGATTCGGGAAGGCGAATTCGTTGCGATCACGGGTCCGTCCGGATCTGGTAAATCGACTTTGATGCATGTTCTCGGTTGCCTGGACAGCCCGACATCGGGGGCGTACCGGCTGGCTGGTCAGGACGTCAGCACGATGTCGGAAGAGGAACTGGCGGATGTCCGCAACCGGCAGATCGGGTTTGTATTCCAGCAATTCAACCTGCTGCCCTCGTTGACGGCCGGACGCAATGTGGAGCTACCGCTGTGCTACGCCGGCGTCCCTCGCGCTGAGCGCAGCGCGAGGGCAAGGGAGGCGTTGGCCCGGGTTGGTCTGGCGCACCGGGTGGAGCACCGTCCCGGGGAACTGTCCGGCGGTCAACAGCAACGAGTGGCTATCGCCCGGGCGTTGGTCACCGATCCGGCGCTGATTCTCGCTGATGAGCCCACCGGCAACCTGGACTCTGCCTCCACCACAGATGTCCTGAACCTGCTCGCCGAACTACACACTGCCGGGCGGACCATCGTGCTCATCACGCACGAGGCCGATGTCGCGGCAGCGGCTGCGCGCACCGTGCACACTCTGGATGGCGCGATCTTTGACGACACTGGCGTGCACCAGGGGTCGACACACCGTGCATAAGGCAGCGACACACCGTGCATGAGGCAGCGACACGCCAGCCAGAGCAGACGGGCCAGGCAGGGGTGCCCGACACGCGAGGCGCCGGGGGGCGCGACACGGGGAGCATGAGAGAGCGACACGCCGGGGAGGGGGCGGGGGCGGGGGCATGAACTGGTGGGAGACGATCCGGACTGGATTGGAAGCGGTACGGTCGCACCGGTTGCGCTCGGGGCTGACCGTGCTCGGCATCCTGATCGGCATCGCCGCGGTCATCCTGACCGTCGGGCTCGGCCTCGGCGCCCAGCAGCAGATTACCCAGCAGATCAACTCGCTGGGCAGCAACCTGCTCATTGTCGGCCCGGGTAGCAGCACGAGCAGCAGCGGGATCCGCGGTGGTTTCGGATCCGCATCCACCCTGACCGAGACTGATGCCACCGCATTGGCCTCGAAAGTGGTGGCACCCGACATCGCGGCGGTCGCCCCTGCGGTACAGCGTTCGGAATCGTTGACGGCCGGAGCGTCAAACTGGACCACCACCGTGGTGGGCACGACACCAGAGTGGGTCACCGTCCGGGCTCGCACCGTAGCCAGCGGTCGCTTTCTCACCACGCAGGACGTGACCGACCATACGGCGGTGGTGGTACTCGCCGCCACCACCGCCCAGGAACTGTTCGGCCCGCGGGACGCAGTGGGGCAAACTGTCACGGTCAGCGGCGTACCGCTCAGCGTCATTGGAGTACTGAGTCCGGCGGGCTCCACCGCGGTGGCAAATGAGGACGATCAGGCCATCGTTCCGCTGTCCACCGCAGCCGAACGGCTCTTCGGCGGCGCGACCCGCACCTCGGTGCAGAACATCTACCTGCAAGCCCAGTCGTCGAACACCCTGTCGGCCGCCTACCAGGAAGCCGAAGCCGAATTGTCGAACCTGCATCACATCACGACACCGGCCAACGAGGACTTCACCATCACCAGCCAGCAGTCGATCTTGAACACCGCCACCTCTGCCACCCAGACGCTGACGGTGCTGCTCGGTGGTATCGCAGCGATCTCGCTGCTGGTCGGCGGAGTGGGCGTGATGAACATCATGCTGGTGTCGGTGACCGAGCGGATCCGGGAGATCGGTTTGCGCAAAGCGCTCGGCGCCACGCCGCGCGTCATCCGGCGCCAATTCCTCGTCGAGGCCTCCGTCCTCGGGCTCAGCGGTGGAGTGCTCGGAGTACTGCTGGGCGTGGTCGCCGGGCTCGGCCTAGCCAAGCTGATCTCGCAGCCCGTGGTGATTTCACCGCTGGCGACGCTGGGCGCACTAGCTGTGGCCGTCGCGATCGGGCTGGTTTTTGGTGTCTATCCGGCGAGCCGGGCCGCCCGGCTTGCCCCCATCGAAGCGCTCCGCAGCGAGTGAGGAACCATGAACAGACGGGTGGCAGGTTCTCGTGCTTTGTTCGTCGCGGCCAGCGTCGCAGCTGTCGTGATTGCCGTGGCCGTCAGCGCCTGCGGCAGTCCTTCCACCGCCAGCGGCAGTCCTTCCAGCGCCAGCGCTGCTGATCCGGCCACGCAGAGCAATTCCCCGCCGCGCGGAACCGCGGGTACGGTAGCGGCCGTCACCGCCACTGACATCCAGGTGCAAAATCCCCGAACCGGCCAGGTGCGAGTCACGTTCACGCCCTCGACGGGCTTCACCGAGACGGTGACCGCCACAGCTGCAGACCTGGTAGTGGGAGATTGCGCGTTCGCTACCGGCCCAGTGCCGCCCGCAGATACCCCAGCTGGGCTGCTCACCGCTACGTCTGTGCTGATCAGCCCGGCAACGGGGGGCGGTACCTGCCCCGCCCGGGACGTACGCGCGGGGACTGGTCGCGGGCGCGGCACCGCCATCTCAGGCAAGATCGCATCGGTCAGCGGAACCGGATTTGTGGTGCAGGTGAACAACTCGAGCACCACCCGCGCGGTCGTCACGGCCGCGACTACCGCGTTCACTAG
>JAJPIR010000070.1 GCA_021324675.1 Actinomycetota bacterium | reverse complement strand
TCCACGCAGTACAGATCTGCGGGCACGCCGACCTTGGGTACCAGGATGGTGTGCAGGCGATCACCGGCCTGTTCCATGATGTCGATGACGTCGCGGTACATGTAGTGGGTGTCCAGCCCGTTGATCCGCACCGACACCGCCTTGCCCTTAGCCGCCCAGTCGATGTCTCGCAGCGCTTCGATCACGTTGCGGCGGGCCTGCTCCTTGTCCGGTGGGGCTACTGCGTCCTCCAGATCGAGGAAGACGACGTCGGCCGCGCTGTTCGCCGCTTTCTCGATAAAGCTGGTGTTGGATCCTGGCACTGCCAGCTCACTGCGCTGCAATCGCGGCCGGCGCATCGGGTAGAAGGTGTGGCTCATCGCACTGGCTCCTCCTTGAGCACGGCTGTTGCTCGGAAGTCCGGGAGGCTACCGCCCCCTATTGGCCCGCTTATGGTGGGACCGCATATTGTGGAGACCACGTATGCGGGGACCATTTAATGGGGCCAATTTATTGGGGTGAAGTGGTCGCCCGCCCAGGAACGTCCGTACTGGTTTCCAGTGCGGTGCGGTAATAGTTCTGCGCCGCCGCGACACCAGCGCCGAGTTCTACCTTCGCTCCCGCATCGGCCAGTGACATTTCCGCGCTGGCCAGCGCTGCCAGGCACATCACCTCGTTCAGATCGCCAAGGTGACCGATCCGGAACACCTTGCCCGCGACTTTGGACAGCCCGGCCCCGAACGAGGTGCGGTACCGGTAATAGCCGATCCGGCAGACCTCCGCGGCGTCCACGCTTTCCGGGGTGCGGATGGCGGTGACGGTGTCGGAGTACCACTTGGGCTCCAGCGCGCACAGCGGCAGGCCCAACGCGTCCACCCCCCGGCGCACCCCTTCGGCGAGCCGGTGATGGCGGGCGAACACCTGTGGCAGTCCTTCGGCGAACAGCAGATCCAGCGAGGCCCGCAGGCCGTGCAGCATCGGTGTGGACGGGGTGTAGGGAAAATAACCTGCGTCGTTGGTCTTGAGCATGTCTTCGAAGCTGAAATAGCAGCGTTCCATCCGGGAGGACTTGTGCGCCTCCAACGCCTTCGCGCTGACCCCCAGCATGGACATCCCGGCCGGCATCATCAGGCCCTTCTGGGAGCCGGTCACTGCCAGGTCGACACCCCAGGCCTCTTGCTCGAACGGGATCGACGCCAAGGAGGACACCGCGTCGACGTACAGCAGCGCGTCCGAGCCGGCGTCATCCATCACCTGCCGGACACCGGCGATGTCCGAGGTCACCCCGGTGGCTGTCTCGTTGTGGCACGCGAAGACCCCCCTGATGGTCGGGTCCTCAGACAGGTGGCGGGCATAGTCGGCCAGCGGCACGCCCTCACCCCACTCCCGGTCGACGCAGATCACGTCCAGGCCCAGCCGCTGCGCCATATCGGCCCACAGGTGGGAGAACTGCCCGAAGCGCGACATCAGCACCCGGTCACCGCGGTTGAGGGTGTTGCTGATTGCCGCTTCCCACGCCCCGGTGCCCGACGACGGGTACATGAACACCCGGCCGGTCTCGTTGGCGAAGACCTTTTTCAGATCAGCGAACAGCGGCAGGGTCAGGTCCGGGAAGTCCGGTGCCCGGTGATCTTGCTGCGGGACGTTCATCGCCCGGCGCACCGCGTCGGGGACGTTGGTCGGGCCGGGGACGTATAAGTGCACGGGTCCTGTTGGCATGCCGGTCACCGTCCCGCGTGGGGTGTGAGCTGCGGGTACAGCGGGTAGCGCTTGGCCAGTGCGCTGGTGCGCTCAAGCAACGCCGCCCTTTTGGCGTCATCCAGGTCGCCGGTGAGCGCTTCGGTGATGACCTTGCCGACCTCGCGGAAGTCGCTTTCTTGCATGCCTCTGGTGGCCAGCCCTGGGGACCCGATCCGCAGGCCGGACGCGACGGCCGGCGGCCGCGGGTCAAACGGCACCGCGTTGCGGTTGACGGTGATGCCCACCTCGGCGAGCCGGTCTTCGGCCTGCTTGCCGTCCAGCGGGGAGTCCCGCAAGTCGGCGAGCACCAGGTGAACATCGCTGCCCCCGGTCAGGACGTTGATCCCGCCGGTGAGCATCTCTTCGGCCAGCGCCTGGGCGCCGGCGCGGGTGCGCCGCTGGCGTTCGGCGAATTCTTCCGTCGCGGCAATCTTCAGCGCGACTGCCTTGGCGGCGATGACATGCATCAGTGGGCCGCCTTGCCAGCCGGGGAACGTCCGTGAGTTGATCTTCTTGCGGAACTCGTCCTTGCACAGGATCATCCCGCTGCGCGGTCCGCCCAGCGTCTTGTGGATCGTGGTCGTGACGATGTCTGCGTAGGGGACCGGGTTAGGGTGTTCACCAGCGGCGACCAGGCCGGCGAAATGCGCCATGTCGACGACCAGATAGGCGCCCACCTGATCGGCGATTTCCCGGAAGCGGGGGAAGTCGAGCTGGCGGGGGTAGGCCGACCAGCCCGCGAGGATCATCTTCGGCCGGTGCTCCTTGGCCAGCCGTTCGACCTCGTCCATGTCCACCAGCGAGGTGTCCTTGTCCACCCCGTAGGCGACCACGTTGTAGTACAGGCCGGAGAAGTTCAGCCGCATGCCGTGGGTGAGGTGCCCGCCATGATCGAGTTTCATCCCCAAGAACGTGTCCCCGGGTTCCATCAGCGCGCTGTAGACGATGGCGTTGGCCGAGGCGCCGCCATTGGGTTGCACGTTGGCATGCTCGGCACCGAAAAGCGCCTTGGCCCGGTCGATGGCCAGTTGCTCGGCCACGTCGACGAACTCACATCCCCCGTAGTACCGCCGGCCCGGGTAGCCTTCCGCGTACTTGTTGGTGAGCACCGAGCCCTGGCAGTCCAGCACTGCCTGCGGCACGAAGTTCTCCGAGGCGATCATCTCCAGCGTGTTTTCCTGGCGGGCCAGCTCGTTGTCGAGAGCCTCGGCGATCTCGGGATCGACTTCAGAGACGGGTTTGGTAAAGAAATCGGGGGGCAGAGCACTCATCGGCGAATCCTCGGCGTGTAGGAAGGTGGACGGGGACGTGACTCGGCGCCTGGTGCCGCACTGTAACGATGCAGAGCCCACCGCCGCCGAGGCTCGCGAATTGATGATCGACGAGCGTGCTACCGAGCAGCATATCGGCGGTACGGCCAGATAGACAGCCCTGTCTCACCCCAGGTTGTCGTGGATTGCCGTGCTTGGTCGCGGTGTAGCGGCGACGCGCCTGTTGCTGAAGCCGCCGATCGATTCGATCAGCCTTTGTTGAGGCTGCCGATACCCAGAGATTTCCCTGCCGCGGTGCTCTGGCCGTCGGCGAGCTCTTCTTCGACCTCACGGATGTAGCTGTCGGGGTCCTTGTCCGTTGGTGTGACGCCCGTGACGTGCCTGGCCTCAAAGGTGGCGAAAGCCACGGCCAAGTCGTGGCGCAACTGGAGGCTTGCGTGGCGGCGGAAGTCTGTCAGGCCCTCGCGTTCTTCCTCGGCCATGTGGTCACTATTGGCCTCGTTCGCCTTTGCGACCGCCTCATACCAGCTCTTGGTGCCGACCTCATGCTTTGACACCTCGGCGACCGCATCGCGGATTTCGTTGTGGTCATGGATGGCGTCTTTGGTTTCTGCCTCCGGACCAGCACCGTTGACGCCTTGGCCGACGCGCAGCAACTCCGGGTAGAACAGCTCTTCCTCAGCCTCGGCGTGCACCTCGAGAAATGCGGCAAGCCGTTCCCAGACAGCGTCCAGTGCCCCAGTGTCGGCGGGATCGATCTGCTCGAGGATGGCAAAGAGCCGTCGCTGCTCATGGTGGTCATCAAGGATGAGCTGGGTGATATCCATGGCCCTCCGATCGCCGCTGGTCGTGAAACCATCGTCTCGCACCTGGCGCAGCCGAAGAATTCCCCCGATTGGCGCGAGCAAACCATCGCGCTGCCGTGGTCGGTTTCCCGGGCATGCCGCGTGTAAGGGGGCGCCTCGACGGGAACTCCGCCAGCAGAAGCACGTTTGCCAGCAGGGAGATTGTATGCGGCTGCAACAAACTGGCCGGATCGTTCTGGTGGTGCAGGCGCTCCTGATCGCTGTGCTCGCTGTGGCCGGCCTCCTTGCTGCCGCGGGTTCGCCAACGGGGGTGAGCCACGTCGCCTGGTTCAGCATGAACATCCCGCATAGCGTGCTGCTGCTGGCGATGGCCGCCGGATGTGTGCTTGCCGCCGTGTGGGCCCGCATCGGCCGGTTCTGGGCCATGGCTCAAGCGGCCATCTACACCATGGCCTTCGTCATCGGTGCCGCAGCCAGCACCGGCCACTCGCAGGACACTTGGCTAAGGCTGAATACGGCGGATCACTTCCTGCACCTGGGCTTAGCGCTCGTCAACGGTGTGCTGATCCCGACGTTGTTCTGGCCGACCGTTCCAGGTAACGCGTCGCTGACGATGGTGCCGGGAGAAGAACCCCCTGCTGAGCAACGACCGCACGACAGCTCCGCAGAGCAATCTGCCAAGACACGAGAGATGATTGCCGCGGAAGTGGCTGTCACCGAGAACCGCGCCACTCCTGAGCAACTGCGCCGGGTCCGGGAAGATGCGCAGCGTCGTGCGGACGAGCAGCATCGCCAAGCATGGAAACACTACGAAGAATCAACCGCCGCCGATGACTGATCAACATCGCGGAGCGCCAGTGGGTGTCCCTGGCCTTCCCCACCTTCTCGGTGGCCATAGCTAGCCTGGGGGTCGCACCGCATTGTCAGAAAGTCCGCAGCAAGAAAACGAGTCATCCGTGCTGGCTGGTAGAGCTAGTGACCGGGGTCGAACGCGCCCGCACATCGTGGTGCTCGGCGGGGGCTTCGCCGGGCTGAATGCAGCGCATGCTTTGCGACGGGTCGACGCAGATGTCACGTTGCTGGACAAGAACAACTATCACACTTTCCAGCCGTTGCTTTACCAGGTCAGCACCGCTTACCTGCCACCGGAAGAAGTCGGTTCCGCGCTGCGCACGATCTTTCGCCGGCAGGCGAACCTGACCGTCCGGGTCGGCGAACTGGCCGAGGTGAGCTGGGCGCAACGGGTGTTGCGATGCCGCGACAACTCCACGATCGATTTCGACTACCTGATCCTGGCAGCGGGGGCGGAGACGAACTTCTTCGGTGTGCCGGGCATGCGTGAACACGCTTGGCCGCTGTACACGCTGACCGACGCAGTCCGGCTGCGCAGGCACCTGTTGAGCATCCTGGAGCGGGCGGCGCGGAACGTGGGCCCGGATGGCACGGGTTCCGGGTGCAGGCCGATCCGGGTCGTCGTGGTCGGTGGTGGGCCCACCGGCGTGGAGACTGCCGGGGCGCTGAGCTCGATGGCTCACGAGGTCGTCGGGCCGGCAGCCAGGCTCGGGGTGACGCTGGTCGAAGCCGGACCGCGCCTGCTGAGCGCGCTGAGCCCACGCTCGTCCCAGCGCGCGCTGATCGACCTGTGCCACCGCCGCGTCGACGTCCGCCTTAACCGCAGCGTCAAGGCTGCCGACGCCTGCGGGGTGACCCTCAGCGGCGGTGAGCGGATCGACACCGACACGGTGATCTGGGCCGCCGGCGTGCAGGCCAGTGGCCTGAGCCGGGCGCTTGGGTTGGAGCTCAACCGGCGCGGCCAGATCGTCGTCGACCCGCAGCTGCGCGTGCCTGATCACCCTGGTGTGTTCGCCGCCGGCGACCTCGCAGCGATCCCTGATACGCCCGGCGGGCCACCGTTGCCGATGCTGGCACCGGTGGCCATCCAGAGTGGGCGGCATGCCGGCAAGCAGGTCGCGCGGTTGATCGAAGGCCAGCCGCTGCAAGAGTTTCGCTACCGCGACAAAGGCGTGATGGCGGTGCTGGGTCGCGGTGATGCGGTCGCCGAGCTGCCCTTGTCTCGCCGCACGACTGGACGGTATCCACTCCAGTTTGGTGGGTTCGTGGCCTGGCTGCTCTGGCTCGTCGTCCACATCGCCTACCTGATCAGCTTCCGGAACCGCCTCCAGGTACTCATCGACTGGGCCTGGAACTATTTCACCTCTCGTGGCACCGGAGCGATCCTGTTCGACGGACCAGACCCGCCATCGTGCGATGTAGCGGCCGATGAATCTGCCGCCAACGCCAGCGCGCCGCAGCCCAGAGACGGATCGGACCCCCTCAGGTCCCAGGAACCGGGTACAGCCAGGATCAGACCCGGATGAATGTCCTCCTTATGACGCCACCGTGATACCCGAAATAGCTTTCAATTCGCCGAGCAACGAGGATCCCACGGTCACCGGGTAGTCGTTCAGCGCCAGTGCCGTTTCCTTGCCGTTGTTGCACAACACCAGATGTACCGGAGTGTCTCCCTTGTGGGCAGCCAGGGTGTTTCGTAATTCCCTGGCGACGTCACGATCGAGCTTGAATGCGTCGGCGCGCAGCACGAATGGTAATGTCACCGCAGCATTGTGTTCGACGCTGCCAAGGTCCAGCGGGATCACTTCCATCCCGAACACCGACATCTTGTCTTCTCGCCAGTTCACCCGCCCCTTGATGGCTACCGCAGCGTCCGCCACGAGATTTTCGTGCAGGATTGAATACGCCTTGGCGAAGAACAGGACCTCGATCGAGGCGTCCAGATCCTCCACCGTGACGATCGCCCACGGCTCACCCTGCTTGTTCACTCGCCGATCAACCATGGCGATCATGCCGGACACGATGACCTCGCCGTCCTTGGGTGCCTCGTCCAGCACGGCGGCGATCGACTTGGGGGCATGCTTTCGCAGGATCCGCTCGGCGCCGTCCAGGGGATGCGCCGACACGTACAGTCCCAGCATTTCCCGCTCGTAGCGCAGCAGCTCCTTGGCCGGCCACTCCTCGGGCCGCAGTACCAGGTGTGCCAGCGGGGAGGAATCAGCAGCGCTCGCGGCACCGGCGTTGAACCCGAACAGATCGAACTGTCCCAGCGCTTCCTGGCGCTTGAGCCCGGTCACCGCATCGACGGCTTCCTCGTGCACCTGGGTCAGGGACAGCCGGCTGTGGCCGAATGAGTCGAACGAACCCGCCTTGATCAGCGATTCGATGGTGCGCTTATTGCAACACACCAACTCGACCTTCTCCAGGAAATCTGAAAACGAGGTGAAGCGGCCCTTCTTTTCCCGGGTGTAGATGATCGACTGGACCACGTTGGCGCCGACGTTGCGGATCGCGCCCAGGCCGAACCGGATGTCCTTGCCGACAGCGGCGAAGTACAGGCCGGAGTCGTTGACGTCCGGGGGCAGCACTTTGATTCCCATGCGGCGGCATTCCGCCAGGTAAATGGCTGACTTGTCTTTGTTGTCACCGATCGAGGTGAGCTGGGCGGCCATGAACTCGGCCGGGTAGTTGGCCTTCAGGTAGGCCGTCCAGTAGGAGACCAGTCCATAGCCGGCGGTGTGGGATTTGTTGAACGCGTACCCGGCGAAGGGCAGCATCACGTCCCACAGGGTCTGAGTCGCCTCCGCGGAGAAGCCGTTGCCGATCATGCCGGCGCGGAAGCGCTCGAACTCCTTTTCAATGATCTCCTTTTTCTTCTTGCCCATGGCCCGGCGCAGCAGGTCCGCGCCGCCCAGGCTGTAGCCGGCCAGGCGCTGGGCAATCGCCATCACCTGCTCCTGGTAGACCAGCAGGTGGTAGGTCTCGCCGAGGATCGGCTCCAGCGCCTCCCGCAGCTCCGGGTGGATCGGCTTGATCTTCTGCCGGCCGTTGGAGCGCTCGGCGTAGTCGATGTGCGCGTTGGCGGCCATCGGGCCCGGCCGGTACAGCGCCAGCACGGCGGCGATGTCACCGAAGCGTTTGGGCTGCATCCGGCGCAGCAGGTCACGCATCGCGGCGCCGTCGAGCTGGAAGACTCCCAGCGTGTCGCCGCGTCCCAGGAGCTGGTAGGTCGCCGGGTCGTCCAGCGACAGCGTGGCCAGATCGATGTCCACGCCGTGGTTGGTGCGCACTTCCTTGATCGTGTCGTCGATCACGGTCAAGGTGCGCAGGCCGAGGAAGTCCATCTTCAGCAGGCCGACGGCCTCGCATGCCGGGAAGTCCCAACCGGTGATGATGGAGCCGTCGTCGCGCTGCCACAGCGGGATGACATCCAGCAACGGCTGTGAAGACAGGATGACCGCGCAGGCGTGCACACCCGCGTTGCGGGTCAGTCCCTCGAGGCCGCGTGCCGTCTCCACGATCTTGGCGACCTGCGGATCGGACTCGATCAGAGCGCGGATCTCGGCGGCCTCGGCGTAGCGCTCATGCTGGGGATCGAAGATTCCCGACAGCGGGATGTCCTTGGCAAAAACCGGTGGCGGCAACGCTTTGGAGATGCGGTCGGCGATGGCGAAGCCCGGCTGGCCGTGCAGCACGCGCGCGGCATCCTTCAACGCGGCCTTGGTTTTGATGGTGCCGAAGGTAATGACCTGGGCGACGTTCTCCGCGCCCCACTTGTTGACGGTGTACTCGAGCACCTCTCCACGCCGGCGCTCGTCGAAATCCAGGTCGATGTCCGGTGGGCTGATCCGCTCGGGGTTGAGGAACCGTTCGAAGATCAGCGAGTGCTCGATCGGGTCGAGATCGGTGATGTGCAGGATGTAGGAGACCAGCGAACCGGTCGCCGAACCACGGCCGGGACCGACTGCGATCTTCTGGGATTTAGCCCACCGCACCAGGTCGCCGACCACCAGGAAGTAGCCGGGAAATCCCATCTGCGAGATCACCCGCAGCTCGATCTCGATGCGTTCGGCGTACTCGGGCGGCAACCCATCCGGGAAGCGGGTAGGTACGTACTGTTCCACCTCCCGGCGCAGCAGCAGGTCTTCGGTCTCGCCCTCGGCCAGGGGGAACCGCGGCATCCGGTTGACTTCGGCGAAGACCTCGTCGTACGACTCGATCCGCTCGGCGATCAGCAGGGTGGCGTCCGCCGCGCCGGGGACCTGGCGGTCCCAGTACTCGCGCATCTCGGCTGCGGATTTGAGGTAGTAGCCGTCGCCTTCGAACTTGAACCGGTTCGGGTCGTCCAGCGTCTTGCCGGACTGGACGCACAGCAGCGCCGCGTGCGCATCGGCCTGGTCCCGGGTCACGTAATGGCTGTCATTGGTGGCCAGCGGCCGCAGATGGAGTCTGCGACCGATGTCCAGCAGGCCTTCCCGGACCGATCTCTCGATCGGCAGGCCGTGGTCCATCAACTCCAGGAAGAAGTTCTCGGCGCCGAAGATGTCCCGGTAGTCGGCGGCGGCCTGGAGTGCTTCCGCGGGCTGACCCAGCCGGAGCCGGGTCTGCACCTCACCCGACGGGCACCCGGTGGTGGCGATGATGCCCGGCGCGTGGTCGGCGATCAGGTCGCGGTCCATCCGGGGTTTTCGGTAGTAGCCCTCGAATGACGCCAGGCTCGACAGCCGGAACAGGCTACGCAACCCAGTGGCGTTCGCCGCCAGCATGGTCATGTGCGTGTAGGCACCGCCGCCGGAGACGTCGCCGCCCTCCCCGTACTCATCGGTGCCGCGCTGGTTGGCCTGCCCCCAAAACACCGGCTTCTTGTGGTGGCGGCTGCCCGGGGCAAGGTACGCCTCGATGCCGATGATCGGCTTGACGCCACTTTTCTGGGACTGCCGGTAGAATTCTGCCGCGCCGTACATGTTGCCGTGGTCGGTCATCGCGACCGCAGGCATCTCCAGTCGCTGAGCTTCGGCGAACAGCGGGCTGATCTTCGCCGCGCCGTCGAGCATCGAGTACTCGGTGTGGACGTGTAGGTGGACGAACGAATCCGGCAACGCTCTCCCCAAGTCCGGTCAGTAATGGCGCGTACGCGCAGGGTAACTCTGCCACTGCCACGTGAACCGGCCACCACGCAGGTTCACACCTGGCAAGTATCCAAGCGGCAAGTACCCCCGTCTGACCCCTTGTCCGGTCCGTTGCCGCTGCCTATTGGCGCGATGCGCCGTGAACTCGACGGGACCGACGCTCGCAGGTCCCGTGACGTCGCTGGCGTCGAGTTCACGGCATGACCGCCCGGCGACGAGCGCGACGAGTGCGATCAGGGCCGGCCCTCCGCGGCGCCCGCCAAGGCCCTTCCCGCGTGGGCGACTTGACGCCATCCGGTCGGCGACGACGAGCAGGAGACTGCCCGGCCGACCGTCTCGGAGCCAGCATCCAGGCCATTACGTGGTGATCGCTCCGTCATGGAACGGCAAGCCGGCCACGGTGACGTCGTGGCGATCCAGGACCTGATCGATCTGCTGGACGGCCTGCTCGATCGGGCAGCCGTGGGGCACCGGTTTCGCGTGATGATGCGGGCAATCGCGGTCGGCGCCCGCGCAGCGGCCTCGGGCAGCTTCCGCGCGCGGCTGCGCGACGCGCATGGCCAGTGGGCCGTCCTCCAGGCCAGCCCGCTGATCGGTGGCGACGACGGCCAGGTTGCGGTCACCATCGAGCCCGCGACCGGTGATCAGCTGGTCGGCCTGCTGCTCGTCGCATACGGTTTGACGGCTCGTGAGCGCGACATCTGCCGCGAGGTGATCGCCGGGTATTCCACCGCCGACATCGCCGGCCGCCTGTTCATCTCCGCCCACACCGTGCAGGACCACCTGAAGTCAGTCTTCGCCAAAGTAGGTGCCCGCAGTCGGGGCGAGCTGGTGGCTCGGCTGCGGCCAGACGGTCGGCGGTCTTGACCGTTCTGACGCTGTAGCAGGGGTCAGCTAGGCAGCCCGGCTTGAGCCGGAATTGTCAGACTCCGCAGATACGTTTCGGTCATGGATTGGAAACTCGAGCTGGTATTCGTCCCCGTGACCGAGGTCGACCGGGCCAAGGCGTTCTATGTCGAGCAGGTCGGCTTCCATGCCGATGTTGACCATCAGGTGACGGACACACTGCGGTTCGTGCAGCTCACCCCTCCTGGGTCTGCCTGCTCGATCGCCATCGGTACCGGGATCACCGAGATGCCGCCGGGTTCGCAGCGCGGGCTGCAGGTAGTCGTCGAGGACGTCACGGCTGCCCGGCGGCAACTCGTCGACCGAGGGGTTGAGGTCAGTGACATCGATGTGCAGCCGTGGGGGTCCTTTGTCACCTTCAGCGACCCGGACGGCAACACCTGGGCACTCCAACAACTGCCGCCCCGAAAGTAGCGGACCTAGCAGCCACCTAGCTCGTCGGTTTGTGATTCGCCGACGAAGTGGTGCGGAGATCGGTGTGGTGGCTGTTCGCCAGCAGTCCTGGACACCAACCGCGGGAGGTGAAGCTGCTGGTTCGCCGCCGCGGTGAAGGGACGAGGTGTCCGTGCAGGTGCCAGCCCTGCTCGTCGCGCGCCCAGTGCAGGAAGTCCTCTTCCCACGGCCGGTCCAGCAGGGCACGGCGCTCCTCAAGCTCCCGCACCCCGCTGGCCACCCGGAGCACCGCACGCCACATCGTGACGAGATCGCCCGAGACCGTGTGCACCCGCCGGTAGCGGCCATCACGGCTGTCCACGCCGTAGCGGCAAATGGCTGCATAGCACGGTGCGGCGATGGTCAAGCCGATCAGCCAGGTCGGCATCGCACGTACCTCCATTCAGGCACGGACATGCTGCCGGGCAATCCGGTGCGGCGCGTGCCTGCTAACGAGCCTGCGCCTCACTGACCTTCAACACGAGTGGCAGGACTGCCACTCTACGGGCATATACTGCCAAGGTGTTGCGCGATGTGGTCGCGCTCGTAGACCGCCGGATACACCCTTTTGAACTCGGCGTCGTCTGTGAGGTGTTCGGTCTGGACCGAACTGCCGACGGCCTACCCGCATTCGACTTCGCGATCTGCGCGGCCGGCGCCGGTACTGTGCTGCCGGCCCTGGGTGGCGCTTGTCTACACGTCAGCCACGGGCTGGACCGTATCGCCAGCGCCGACTTAGTGGTTGTGCCCGCATGGGAAAGCGGCGACGTGGCGGTTCCCGGCGGCGTCTCTGCTGTCCTGCGCGAGGCCCTGGACCGTGGCGCCACCGTGTTGAGCGTGTGTTCGGGGGTGTTCCTGCTCGCCGCCTCCGGCCTGCTGGACAACCGGCGGATCACGTGCCACTGGCATGACGCCGAGACCCTCGTCCGCCGGTTTCCCGGCCTGCGCGTCGAGCCCGACCGGCTCTACGTTCACGATGGGCCGATCATCACCAGTGCCGGCACCGCGGCCGGCATCGACGCCTGCCTTTACGTCGTCCGCCTGGAGCTGGGTGCCCAGGTCGCTAACGCCATCGCTCGCCGCATGGTCGTACCGCCGCATCGCGATGGTGGGCAATCCCAATACATCCGGACACCCGTGCCGCGCCGCGCCGGTGATGGTGACGACCTCGCGCCCTTGCTGGCCTGGATGCAGGCCCACTTGCATCACCAGATCACGATCGATGACCTGGCCGAGCGGGCGCACATGTCGCCCCGGACTTTCGCACGTCGCTTCGCGGTCGCCACTGGCACCACACCGCAACGGTGGTTGATCCGGCACCGGATCCTGCTCAGCCAGGAACTGCTTGAGGAAGATGACCTCACCATCGATGAGATCGCCCGCAAGACCGGTTTCGGCACCGCCGACCTGCTGCGCCATCACTTCAGCCGCCAGGTGGGTACCACTCCGGGGGCCTACCGGCGCACTTTCAGCCTGCGTGCCACGTGATCCGTGGCGATGGGAAGCTCGTTGCGGATCAGCCACCCGGTCGCAAATGCAGCTAGCGATGGGGCATCACCGGCGTAACCAAGGTAGAGCCGACGCCACGTCGGTTACCGGGTGCAGGCGCATGCCCCCGGTCGGGATGCCCTCGACGTCTGGTGGCACGAGCGCGTGCTGGAAACCCAGCCGGGCGGCTTCGGTGAGGCGCCGGCGCAATCCGGTAACCGGTCTGATCTCGCCCGCCAGCCCGACCTCTCCGATTGCCACGGTGAGCGGGGGCAGCAGCAGGTCGCTTTCCGCCGAGACGACAGCGAGCGCGACGGCGAGATCGGCTGCCGGTTCACATACCCGCATCCCACCCACCGTCGCGGTGTATACGTCCGACCCCGCCAACTTCAGGCCGCCGCGGCGCTCGAGCACCGCGAGTACCATGGCCACCCGGGAAGAGTCCAGGCCGCTTACTGCCCGGCGCGGGTTGGCCAGCCCAGAACCGGCCACGAGTGCCTGGATCTCGCTCAGCAGCGGCCGTTTGCCCTCCACCACGACGGTCACCGCCGTGCCGGATACTGCTCCGTCGCGGTGGCTGAGAAACAGCCCGGACGGGTCAGGTAATCCGGCGATGCCGTCGTCGGTCAGTTCGAAGCAGCCGATCTCGTCGGCGGCCCCGAACCGGTTTTTCACCCCGCGAACCATCCGTAGGGTGGAGTGCCGGTCGCCATCGAAGCTCAGCACGACATCGACCAGGTGTTCCAGAACCCGTGGGCCGGCGACCGTCCCGTCCTTGGTGACGTGCCCGACGAGTACCACTGGCAGCCCGCGCTGCTTGGCAGTGGTGATCAGCGCGCTGGCCACAGCCCGGACCTGGGACACCCCGCCCGGGCTACCCTCCACGCCAGGGCAGGACATGGTCTGCACCGAGTCGACCACGAGGAGCTTCGGAGCGACGGCATCGAGGTGACCGAGTACCGCGGCCAGATCCGACTCGGCGGCCAGGAACAGCTCATCGTGCAGCGCGCCGGTACGCTGCGCCCGCAGCCGGACCTGGCCCGCCGACTCCTCGCCAGTCACGTACAACGCGCGCCGTCCGGCCAGCGCGCATCGGTGGGCGACTTCCAGGAGCAGGGTGGACTTGCCCACTCCCGGTTCGCCGGCCAGCAGCACCACGGCGCCGGGCACCAGGCCGCCACCGAGAACCCGGTCGAGTTCGGCGACCCCGGTGGCGGTGGCCTGCGCTGAGTGCAGGTCAACCTGGGAGATCGGCCGCGCTGCGGCCGAGGGTGCACCGGCTACCACCACCGGCGCTGGCCGCGAAGCGGCCGATACCACGCTGCCCCAACTGTGGCACTCGGGGCACCGACCCACCCACTTGGCCATCTCATGGCCACACTCACCACACCGCACGCCCGCTGAGGCTCGTCCCATGCCGGCGCACGTTATCCATCCACTCCGACACTTCATCCCGGCCTGGAGACAGACGGGTCAACGGGTCCGTCTAGACCCGTTATGTCCGCCTATCGGGCCAGGGCGAGCGCTTAGCTTGCCGTGCCGGGCGCTGGGGCCATCGGGGTGGGGACGGTGACCGTGCCGGCGTTGCGGAACTGGAATGTCAGCGGCGTATTCAGGCCGGCTCGCAGCGGCTGCTTGGTGGTGAGCAACACCCGTAGCTCGCCGACAACCAGCGGGCTGGTCGGCCCGCCCGCTCCGATGGTGCTCGTGACGGTGGTACCAGGCGGAATCTGCGTGGCGCCCAGCACCACTGCTTGGCTGGCCGCCGGACTAGTCACCGTGATCAGCTGGTCCGGGATGGCTCCCTGGTTGATGACGGTGAGGATCACCGGCACTGTCGAGCCCGCGGGATAGGTGCCGTTCTGATTCGGCGGGAAGGGAATGAACACATTGCGCAATGCAATGGTGTTCCCAACATTGCCGGAGGCGCCATCCACAGCAGCCAGCTGGTGATCGGTTTGGGTAATCTGGCCCGCACTGCAGCCGACCAGCGCCAGCGCAGCCGTCAGTGCGCAGACACAGCAGGCCACAACGCGAGCCGGGATAGTGAGGGCTACCCGCATGGTCAAATGGTATCTGACCGGCTGCTGGGGCCTGTGTGGTGCCTGCCCGGAACCCGATCGAGACCAGGCTCCGCAAGCTGGTCCACAGTGGAGTGACTGTGAGCTGCGCGGCACCGAGTTGCCTCGTCTGGGGCCGTTGTCGGATCCTCTGACCTGCGACGACGGTCCAACGACCCCGCGCGGCGTGGTTTACGGGCGTGGTAATCTAGATGCAGCGAAAGGGGCAGAGGACACATGGGTTTTAAGGTCGGAGAGACCGTCGTCTACCCGCATCACGGTGCCGCTCTCATCGAGGCCATTGAGACTCGAGTGATCAAGGGGGAGGAGAAGAAGTACCTCGTCCTCAAGGTTGCTCAGGGTGATCTCACCGTCCGTGTTCCCGCTGCTAACGCCGAATTCGTCGGCGTCCGGGACGTCGTCGGGCAAGAGGGCCTCGATCGGGTTTTCGAGGTGCTGCGTGCTCCCCACACGGAGGAGCCGACGAACTGGTCGCGGCGGTACAAGGCCAACTTGGAAAAACTCGCCTCTGGCGATGTCAACAAGGTGGCAGAAGTAGTCCGGGATCTGTGGCGTCGTGAGCGCGATCGCGGCCTGTCGGCCGGTGAGAAGCGCATGCTGGCCAAGGCCCGTCAGATCCTGGTGAGTGAGCTCGCGCTCGCCGAAGGCACCAACGAGGACAACGCCGAGGTGTTGCTCGACGAAGTCCTCGCCGCTGCCTCCTAAGCACGACGCTGACGTCGCCCACTTCCCGCGTCGCGGCGCTGGTGCCGGCGGCAGGCGAAGGCGTGCGGCTGGCGGCAGGGATGCCGAAGGCTTTCGTGCCGCTGGAAGGCCGCCCATTGCTCTGGCATTGCGTGCGGGGATTGCTGGCTTCGGGTTGCATTCACGTGGTGGTGGTTGCTGTCGGTGCGCAACTCCATGACCGTGCGCGAGCCGTCCTCGCCGAGGCCGGGGAGCAGGTCAGAATCGTCACCGGCGGCGCGCACCGATCAGATTCGGTCCGTGCGGCACTGCATGGCGTGCCCGATGCCGACGTGGTGGTGGTGCATGACGCGGCGCGCTGCCTCACCCCGGTCAGCGTGATCCGAACGGTGGTGCAGGCGGTACTGGCTGGCACACCGGCGGTGGTGCCGGTGCTGGCCGTAGTCGACACCATCAAGCAGGTGGACGCTGACGGCTGCGTGGTCCGCACGGTGGACCGCTCGGCCCTGCGCGCGGTGCAGACCCCGCAGGGATTTGCCGCTGACCTGCTACGGCGGGCCCACCAGGCACCATCTGCGCTGGCCACTGATGATGCAGGACTTGTCGAAGCGTTGGGCGTTCCGGTGGTCACGGTGCCGGGCCACCCGGACGCCTTCAAGATCACGACTGCGTTCGACCTTGCGGTCGCACAGATGCTGACCAGCGCGCGAGCTGTCGATCGGACATGAGGGTCGGTATCGGCACCGATGTGCACCCCGTGCAACCGGATCGGGCCTGCTGGATCGCGGGGCTGAACTGGCCCGGTGTGCCGGGCTGCGCCGGCCATTCTGACGGTGACGTGGCCGCGCATGCGTTGTGTGATGCCGCGCTGTCTGCTGCAGGGTTGGGCGATCTGGGTGCGGTGTTCGGCACTGCCGCCCAGCGGTGGGCCGGGGCGCACGGCGCCGAGCTGCTCACCGAGGTACGCCGCAGGCTGGCCGACCACGGTTGGACCGTGGCCAACGGCGCGGTGCAGGTGATCGGCAACGCGCCCCGGGTGAGTACCCGCCGCGCCGAGGCCCAGCAAGTGCTGTCCGACGCCCTGGGCGGCCCGATCTCGGTGTCCGGCACTACGACCGACGGTCTCGGCCTGACCGGTCGCGGCGAGGGTGTCGCTGCAGTAGCGACAGTGCTCCTCGTCAGGGCGGCGGGATGATCGACGCGCCGGACAGCGTCAAAGTACGTGTCCGTACCATCGTCGGCGTGAGCCTGCACCTGTACGACACCGCGACGCGCAGCCTGCGCGAGTTCGTCCCGCTGCGACCTCGGACGGCGTCGATCTACGTGTGTGGCGCCACCGTGCAGGGTGTACCCCACATCGGCCATGTGCGCTCAGCGCTGAACTATGACGTGCTACGCCGCTGGTTGACGGCCGCGGGACATGACGTGCTGTTTATCCGCAATGTCACCGATATCGACGACAAGATCCTCGCCAAGGCCGCCGAGGCCGGGCGGCCCTGGTGGGAATGGGCCTACACCCACGAGCGGATCTTCGAAGATGCCTACCGGGCACTGGGCTGCGTGCCGCCGTCGGCGCTGCCCCGCGCTACCGGACACGTTCCCCAGATGGTCGACTTGATGGCGCGGTTGATCGAGCGGGGGCACGCCTACGCCGCGGATGGCGATGTGTACTTCTCGGTGGCCACCTTCCCCGACTACGGCGCGCTGTCGGGGCAGCGTCTCGATGAGATGTGCCAAGGTGAATCCGCCGCGCCTGGCAAGCGTGATCCCCGGGACTTCACCATGTGGAAGGGTGCCAAACCCGGTGAGCCGTCCTGGCCGACGCCGTGGGGACCTGGTCGCCCGGGTTGGCACCTGGAGTGCTCAGCGATGGCGACCACCTACCTCGGCCCGCAGTTCGACATCCATGGCGGCGGGCTGGACCTGGTATTCCCGCATCACGAGAACGAACGGGCGCAGTCCAATGCCGCCGGCGACGGTTTCGCCCGGTACTGGTTGCACAACGGCTGGGTCACGCTGTCCGGCGAGAAGATGTCCAAGTCGCTGGGCAACACGCTGTCCATCCCGGCTACCCTGCGCCGAGTCCGTGCGGTGGAGTTGCGCTATTACCTCATCGCCGCGCATTACCGATCTGCCATCGAGTATTCGGATGCGGCGCTGGACGAGGCGGTGGCCGCCTACCAGCGGATCGAGACGTTCGTGCACCGGGTGCGGGAACGCTGCGGTGTGCCGGAGCCTCGCGAGTCACCGCTCTGGCCGGCCGAGTTCGCCGCGGCGATGGATGACGACCTCGGCACGCCGGCCGCGATGGCCCTGATCCACAGCACCGTGCGTGACGGCAATGTGGCGCTCGACGGTGGGGACCATACGGCTGCCGTCGAAGCGGCCGGTGCGGTGCGCTCGATGACCGGCGTGCTGGGCCTGGACCCGCTGGCTGATCACTGGCGCTCGGCATCGGTGTCCGAGCCGACGTCATCAGCGCTGGCCTTTTTGGTGGATCGGCTGCTCACCGAGCGCGCCGAGGCTCGCAACCGCCGTGATTACGCAACCGCTGACGCACTGCGTGATCAGCTGCTGGCGGCCGGGATCGCCGTTGAGGACACCCCGGACGGTCCGGTATGGACGGTCAAGGGGACCTGACCTCATGGCGGGCAATTCTCAGCGGCGGGGCGCGACGCGCAAGCCGGGAACCAAGAAGGGTGCTGTAGTCGGCTCCGGCGGGCAAAAGCCCAAGGGGCTCCGTGGCCGCGGTGCCACTCCACCTGCCGAGTTGCGGCCGGGTCACCCGGCGCAGCGCCAGGGCGCCCAGCGTCGCGCTGCCCAGCACGCCGAGGCTGCCGCCCGTACCCGGCGCCGGGGAGGTAGCGAGCCAGGGGAGACGGTGCTCGGTCGGGTCGCGGTGCTGGAGTGCCTGCGGGCCGGCATTCCGGCTACCGCACTGCAGGTCGCTCTCGGGGTGGACCTTGACGACCGGATCAGTGAATCCATCCGGTTGGCCGCCGACGCCGGCCTGTCCGTGCTCGAAGTGCCACGCGCCGACCTCGATCGGCTGGCCGGCGGCGCGTTACATCAGGGCGTGGCGCTGCAGGTGCCTCCGTACGAGTACGCAGATGCTGAGGAAGTACTCGCCAGCGCGCAAGAGTCCGGTGCGCCGCCACTGATCGTCGGGCTGGACGGCGTGACCGACCCGCGCAACCTCGGCGCCGTGATCCGCAGCGCTACTGCATTCGGTGCACACGGATTGCTGATACCGCAGCGCCGCTCGGCGGGAATGACCGCTGTCGCGTGGCGGAGCTCGGCGGGTACGGCTGCGCACTTGCCGGTGGCGCGGGTGACCAATCTGGTCCGCACGCTGAAGAATCTCGCTGCCGCTGGCCTGATGATTGTCGGCCTGGATGCCGCGGGCGCAATGTCAATTGATACTTTCTCGCTGGCGACCGGTCCCTTGGTACTCGTCATTGGCTCCGAAGGGCGAGGCCTATCCCGGCTTGTCCGCGAAACCTGTGACGCCGTCGTGTCCATACCTATGGTGGGCCCCGTCGAGTCGCTTAACGCGTCGGTTGCAGCCGGTGTCGTCCTTGCCGAGGTGGCGCGCTTACGGCGAGCGGGCTGAAGTGCCCTTTCCCCTCGTTGTGTGGTGAAACGAGCGCTTTGGGCATGCCGCCGGATGGCAACGCGCAGCGTTGTGTATCTTGTCGCGGTCACCGTTAACCACACGGTAGTTGCGGCTATGCCGCATCACTTCCGGTAAGGAGAATCCGTCCCGTGGCTCAGAAGACCATCGTTACCCTCATCGATGACCTCACAGGTGAGGAAGCCGAGGACATTACGACAGTCGAGTTCGCCCTCGAAGGCGTCACCTACGAGATCGACCTGGCGGACGAGAACGCCGCTAAGCTCCGTGACAACTTGTCGCGTTACGTCGCGGCTGCTCGCAAGACCAGCGCCCGGCGTCCGGGCACTCGCGGCGCCGATCGACCGACCGGTCGCGGAAACGGCAATGGCAGCGCCACCCGCAGTGGCTACAACCGGGATACGTTGCGCGCCATCCGCGAGTGGGCCAAGCAGAACGGTCACAGTGTTAGCGACCGCGGCCGCCTTCCGCTCAACGTGCTCAACGCATGGGAAGCAAATCACCAGGCTGCCAAGAACGGTCACGTGCCTGCTTTTTCCGGGTAGGAGTCCGGATACCTGCCAAACTGCGACACTTCGCACCTCCGGGGCGCGGCCCCGCCGCAAAAACTCATTGCTGATGGCGGGGCTGACGAACCGGAAGAGAAACTGTGGGGGCTGAGCGAGCGTGGAGCTGGTGAGCTCCGGGCCGCCGTGGTTGATGATCACCGTTTCCGGGCTTTCCCTGGTGGGGGTTGTGATCACAGCTGTGGTCGGGCCTGTTGTGGTCGATCGCCGAAGGTCGCGCCGCGCCGTGTCGGAATCATCCGGTGCTGCCGTGATCGCAAAACGGGCCGATGACGCCGTCATGATCATCCAGCATGAGATCAGCGACCTGCAACACCGGGTCGGACGGCTAGAGGCGTTGCAGATGGCGGGTATCGATGCCCAGCGTTGACCGGCTTACCGAGGGCCTGCGGGAATTGCGGGACTCGATCGCGCAGACCGCTGAAGCCGCTCCACAGGTAGCGCGCCAGGAAATCCGCCGGGAAGGACGGGCCTACTTTCGTGGCGCGGTGGTCGCTTCGGTAATCACCTCCGTGCTGGTTGGCGTCCCCCTGTTCCTGCTGGCTGAGCAGTTCTCCGCGTACACCGCCGCTGACCAGGCACGAGCGGCCCAGTTGCAAGCGTCCGACGACGACATCCGGCGGCTCGCGCAGGGCGCCCATGACCTCGGTGTCCAAGCCAACGAGGAACTCGCGCGCCGCGGGCTGGCGACGGTACCGATCCCCACACCGGGCACCGCGCCGGATTCCCAGGTCCTCGCTGCGGCATCGACAGCCCAAGTCGCTGCCAAGATCGCTGCTGAGTCCATCGTGGTGCCCACGCCTGCCCAGATCCGGGCGGAGGTGGCGGCCCAACTAGCCAAGCTGCCCCCACCACCAGCGGGACCCGCGCCCCAGCAGCTCGATGACGCAGTGCAGGCCTACCTCACGGCGAACAGGGAGAAACTGCGTGGTCCCCAAGGGGAGCAGGGCGAGCCGGGCAAGTCTCCGCCGTGCCTGGCCCAACCAACCCAATGCCGGGGTGCCCCGGGTGAGTCGGGTCCCCGAGGTGAACCACCGGTGGGCTGGACCGTTGATGAGGCCGATGGCTCTACTACGAGCTGTGAGCGCGCCGCTGACTTCACTGCGACCGCCCCCCGGTATCGCTGCTCGCATGCCGCACCACCCACGGCATCCACCGCGCCATCCCCGGCAATGACCACCGAACCTGCCCCACCCAGCACGGCGAGCCCATTGCCATTGCCCGTGGGGTGAGCGGTACTGCGTGCTGCGCCAGCGATCAGACGCTATGAACCGATGAGCGCGATCGTTCGAATGCCTTCATGCTCGTCGGCGACTCGCGAGCAGCTCGGTGGCGGGGTTGTGGCCTTGTCCTTCCCCGCTCACCGGGCTTTCCCAAACTCCTGTGCCGCCTCTGACTCGAACTCGGGCGCCAGGAGGTTGACAGAAAACCGCTACCGGCGACCGCCGAACCTGCGAGCGACCGTGAAGCCGAGCAGCGCCCCTATGACCACCAGCGCAATGATCACGAACAGGATGAACTTCCCGACGCCTGCCAGGAAGCCTCGGGCTTCGAGTTCTGCGGCGAGCAGGCCAGCTTGGGTCACTGTGAGCAACATTCATCGATGGTAGGGCTTCTGGCGCCACAGCGCTGTGAGAACGGCCAGCGGCGGATCCATATCGTCGCATTATGGACGGATCGACTGGAATTAGCAGCTGATCGATCAGCTGGACTGGTACTGCAGCAACACTTCCGTCCCCGCTTGCACAGCCTTAGCGACGACGAGGACTTCTGGGAGCCGGTGCTGCTGGAACGTCCATCCACGGGGAGCATCAACCGCGCCGGTTCAGGCTGGTAGCGGGGCCTTTACCATGCGACTTCGCATTCTCAGAGCCAGATCCACCGCCCGTGACCACCAGCGCTTGGCGGATGGGACACATGATCGCCGGTGTACTCGGGATCCGCGCCGTAACCATTGCGGTGACCGTTCGATCACCTACCAGAAATTCGACTACGCCGGGACGGCGGCCGGCGCGTTTACGTCAACTCGACGCTGCCTACACCGCATGGAACGACGGTGCTCGCACCCTTGACACCGCCGGGCTTTCACGTCCGTGCGGTCCCGATGAGGGCGCCTTTGCTCATTATCCGGTGGCCACGCTGGTGCTACACATCAACCGGGAAACGATCCACCACGGCGCGGAAATCATACTGCTGCGCGACCTGTACCGGCACTCAACGTGATGTGGTGGTGCTGCCCAGCTGATCACCCCGGGTTACTGGCCGGTGTGATGATAGGTGATCTGTTTTCCAGCTCCTTCTCGGCTTTCTCCGGTGTCCTGTTGGTCGCCAGCGGAGCCCGCTGCCTGTTCACCAGTCGCTTTGCTCGCGCCTTTGTTGCCGACTGTTATTGGCGGGTTGCTGACGGCTGCTTTTGGCGGGCAGGGAGCCGGGACGTCCTCGGCCTGCATCGGCGAAGCATCGCTGCGAACTCCGGTGGATCTCGTCGGCGCCGAGCCCGACGGTGACTTCTCCGCGTTCTTTGCGGTACGGGTCGATTTTGTCGATACCTGCGGATGAGTCGGCTTCATGTTGGGATGGGTCGGCTTCATGTTGCGGGGCGGTGTGCCTGAATCCGGTGTGCCTGAATCCGACGGGACAGTCACGGTACGAGCCGAGTCTGATCCGTTGTCGTTATCCGTTGACCATGAAACCTCGGGTGGGCCTGGCTTGGCTGGACTATCCGGTTTGGCGGGGGTATCTGGCTTGGCTGGCCGCCCCGGAGCTACCGGCTGCGCTGGCGCCGGTTGGCGCGGTGGCGGGACGGGGGTCACTTGCCGGACGGGTGGCCTTTGCGGTGTGACCGGTTTCTGCCGAGGCGGGCTGACCCGCCGCGGCGCCACGGCATGTGGCGCTGGTGCTACCAGCGCAGGGGTTATGTGGGTGGTCCCCAGTTCTGGGGCAGGAGCTGCCGGTCGCGCCGGAACGACCGGGGGCGCGGGGGCCACCTGAGGCGCTGGATCCGCTTGCGGTGCGGGTGAAACGGGTGCTGGCTGGGACGCCGGCGCTACCGGGGCGCTAGCAGGAGCTGGTGGGGCACTGGCAGGGGCGGGGACGGTGGCCCGCGGGTTGATCACCATGTCCGCCTGAGCGGGAACGCTCGCACCGGGTGCAACCGGAGCAGTGCCAAGACGGACCTGCCCGGGATGCGCGCGCAGGTCGTGCTGCTGGCGCATGACCAGGGCGGTTAATGCACCGACTGCCACCACCGTGATCGCCAGCAGGATCACTGACAGTTTCGTCGAACGCGCCCATCGGAAGTTCATCTAATGCCCCCCGGTTCGACCCCCGTGAAATCTAATCCTGATACACTTCGAGACGATTACTGGAAATAAGGCTAAGGCAACGACTGAATCGGATCACGCTCAATCGCAAACTCGCGACCCAAATGGGCAGCACAGCTGCCGTGTGATGCGTCAACCCCTCCTCAGTAGTGCTGCCCCGACCGCACGTCCTAGGGTAGGTTGCCATTCAGCTGGGAGCAACCTCACCGACGGTCCACGCTTGGCGCAGCTTGTTCTAGCGGGCGTGATAGCAACATCGCCACAGTACAACTAGCCGTTACTTGCACCGCGACTACGCCGGTGCGGGCACATGATCGCCAAGGTGGTCAACGCCGGCGCCGGCCGGACCAACCGCGTTCTGGATGCAGACTGCTGTCAGGAGCGGGGATGCCCTCCGCCGCCGGCGAGCGCGATCCCGAGCAACTGTGCGAGCAGCAGCATCTCTTTCTCGTGCTGCGGCAGCAGCTCACCCGGATGGAGCGCGTCAAGGGTCAACAGACCAAAGATCTCCGCGCTGGTGGCAACGGGCACGGATATGTAAGTCTGGTAAGTATAGTGTCGATCCAGCGCGAATCGGGAATAGTCCTCGAGTGCAATGTTTTCTATGCGTACCGACTGGCGGTTCTCCAGCAGCTTGAAAACTTCAAGGTGAGTAGGGTCGGAGCTGGAAAACTCCGTTTGCGGTTTTGCATCCCGCCCTGCATATATTCTGCAAACCAGCTTCCTTTCTTCGCCGTGGTGTTCATAGTCGAAGTAGCATGAGCGGGCTCGCGGCACATCGGTAAACTGGACGACTGAGTTCACCACAGCTTGCTTTGCGGCGCCTTTTGCCTCTGTTTGGCCAGCCTCGTGCGGCGCTGTGATGATCCGGTCGAAGATATCGGTCAGCGGTAGGAGTACGGACCGCAGCGCGAGCTGGTAGTTGGTCACTGCCTGCTTGGCTAGCTCTTGGGCGTCTTCTCTTGCCCGCACCTCCAGCCATGTTTGCCGGGCCGGCAACAGCAGCGCTATGACGGTGGCGGCAGTGCCACCAACCTTGATCGACATGCTGGTCCAGGCCGAAAGGTGCTCTCCAGCCTGCACCTGAGCAACGAACGCAGTACCGGCACAGGCTGCCGCGACCAGCGCGCCACCCCACCATCGAAGCCAGTGGGGGAGGTCACGCACGATCATATTGGGGACTGTATCGAACGGCTCGTGACGAAGTGTTACCCTTACTCGACAACCGGGTGCGTTAGCTTGCCCCGGGGTAGCGGTGCTGCTTCACTGGTACAAGTCGGTGTACGGACCGAAACGCAGTCGGAGGTCCCCGTGGCAATAGGCAGCGTATCCGGTCAGCGCATACCGAGCGTAGATCCTGAGATCAAGCAAGCGGCGGATGATGTGATCCGCGATCCCGACGCCTACTTTGAGCGCCAGCGAGCGCTGTGCGCGAGAGAAGCCGAAGAGTACGTAGGTCGGGAACTCGCTCGGGCGTTCTCGATGCGTCGCCGCGCCGGTGTGTGGGCATCGCTCGCCCGGCTGTCCCACGGTTAATCCGGACACAGCAACTGTAGCTTTGGCCAGCTTCACACCTTGCTTGACCGGTCGGCTCCACACCTTGTTTGAGCGCCAGCCCAAGGTGGCGCCAGTAGGTTGCCGCCAGCGTTGATCTTTCTTGATCTGCCTGACCGGCCTCTGCCTTACCGGTCAGAGGTGGCTGTAGCGAATTTAATGGTCAGCGGCAGAGTGAACGTTTGACCCTTGCACCTGCTGTCGGTGGTAGCGGCCATCGTCACTGAGAGCAGGTAGGCGCGAACGCCGCCTTCCTTGATGTGTCCCACCGGGCCGTTGACCGGGGCGCTGGTGACGGTGCCAGCGGGGCAGCCGCCGGAAGTTGCCTTGGACCTGCCCGCGCTGATGGAGTCCACCCGGACACCGTAATTATTGGGATTGTTGACATAGAGCGGGAACTCGGCAGTCGCTCCCGGAGCCAGCGGACGGACCTGGTCGTCCGCGGTGATGGTCAAGTCGACTGAACTGGTCGAACCGGGCGCAGTGTTGCTGCCCATTGTCCCGATGAGAAAACCCACTCCAGTGAGCCCCAGCGCGATGAGTAGGGCGACACCGTCGAAGACGTTGAGATTGCGGACGGTGCTGCGGAACTCTTCTACTGTGCTGCTCTCCACTGCGCACTCCCTTCAGGGACATGCTCCACCGCGCCACGGGCTGATGCGTTACCGCAGTACCTAATCGGTAGGCCCACGGATAGTACCCGAACCACTGCGCTGAGTTGCCACCGGGACAGCCAGCCTACCGGTGGGGCGGCGCGGTCTGCCCTACCCGGGGGTTAGCGCATGGCCTGCCACTCACGAGGCTGGCCAGTCGCCTCGAGAACGGACAGCCACAGGTCACCGTGCGGGTCGACCTCGTTTCGCTTGCTGACTGCCAGCGCCATCGGCAGGTGTACGAATCGCCTGCGCCACCGGCCGACGACCATCTCCGTGCGGCCGGACATTGCAGCATGCACCGCGGCCTGCGCGAGGCGCACGCAGTACACGCTGTCGTAGGGGTTGGCCGGCACGCTGCGGATGGCGTAGCTCGGGTCGATGTAGCGGATGCACGCCTCGATCCCGGCCGCCGTGAAGTGATCAGCCAACCGCCGCCGAAGCAACTGACCGATGTCGCGCAGACTGGCGTTCCCTGAGGCGTCCTGGGCGGCGTGCTCACCATCGAACAGCTCCTGCCCGGCCCCTTCGGCGACAACCACAACGGCATAGCCGCGTTCCCGCACGCGGCGCTGTACGTAGTTCAACACACCGCCATCGCCGTCGAGTTGGAAGGCGACCTCCGGGATCAGCACCACGTCGGCGTCGGTGCGGGCCAGCGCGGCGTAGCAGGCGATGAACCCGCAGTGGCGGCCCATCAGCTTCACCAGGCCGACGCCGTGGGCGGTGGACTTGGCCTCGACCGTGACCGCGTGGATCGACTCGGACGCCCGTGAGAACGCGGTCTGGAAACCGAAGCTCTGGTCCAGGTAGGGGATGTCATTGTCGATCGTCTTGGGGATCCCGACGACCGCGATCCGCGCGCCCCGCCGGTCGATCACTTCGGCGATGCGCATCGCGCCGCGCATGGTGCCGTCACCGCCGATCACGAAAAGAATGTTGATCCCGAGGCGCTCCAGGCAGTCGACGATCTCATCGGGATCCTGCGGCCCGCGCGACGTGCCCAGAACGGTGCCGCCATCGACATTGATGTCCTGCACACTGTCGGCTGTCAGCTCGATCACGTCGTGCCGGTAGGAGGCAATGAAGCCCTGGTAGCCGTTGCGGAAGCCGATGATGCGGCCGACCCCGTAGTGGCTGGTCAGGTTGCGGACCAGGCTGCGGATGACGTCGTTGAGACCCGGGCAGAGCCCGCCGCACGTGACGATGCCGGCACGGGTCTTGGGCGGATCGAAGAAGATCTGCCGCCGGGGACCAGCCGGTTCGAAGCTGGGTAGCTCACTGACCGGGCGGCTGCGCCCGCACACCATGCTGAGTGTGTCGTCGAGCAGTACCCGGTCGCTCTCGTCGACGTAGTGTTCCGTCGTCTGCCGGCTGTCCAGCTGTTCGGCCAGGGGTGAGGTGATCCGGGCCGGCCCGAGGGTCTTGATGGACAGATCCGGGCTTGTGGCCCTAGCGCCGACCTGCTGCGC
>JAJPIR010000201.1 GCA_021324675.1 Actinomycetota bacterium | reverse complement strand
GATGGTGATGTGGTGACGGTTGTGGTGGAGGCCGCCGAGTTTGCGCAGGGCGTTGAGTGCTGTGGTGATTTGTCTGCTGGTCGGGGTGTTTGTGGCGTGAGGGGAAAGTGGTGGGGTGCGGTTGTTGTTGTCGCGGAATTGTTGAGCCCAGCGTTGTCGTAGCGCTGATCGGGGAATGGTCACGCCGTGCGAGTCGGCGTGGTCGCGCAGCAGGGTGGCGGTGATAACGGTGGTGGGGTTGATGAACACGGGCTGGCCATCGGTGCCGGGAAGGTAGGTCAAGTCGGTGTGGGCGCCTTGACCGGGCGCTGGGACTGCCAGGTGCGCACGGCGACCGGGTCCCCAGTTTTGCGTCTGGTGTGGGGGTCGCAGCCGGGAAGGGGGGCGGGTGTTGAAAGCTCCTATGTCAAGACGGCTGGACTGCTAGGCGTAGAGCGGCGTGCTGCATCGAGCCGCAGGGCGGTGTAGACGGCTCGAGCGATCTTGCGTTTCAGGGCGCGGAGGGCTTCCTTTTTGGTGTGTCCCTCGGCCTGTTTGCGCTGGTAGTAGTCACGGCCACGCCCAGAGAGGCGGATCTGGGTGAGGGCGATGCGATGCAGGGCGAGGTTCAGCTGCCGGTTGCCACCCCGGCACAGGCGTAGTCGCTGTCGGTTTCCTGAGGAGACCGGAATCGGGGCAGTGCCCGCGTGCGCGGCGAAGCCGTCTTCGCTACGAAAGCGTCTCACGTCGGCGGTTTCCGCGATGAGCTTGGCGGCAGTCAGGGCGCCGCACCCGGGGATGGCGAGCAGCTCGGCCGCCTGGTCTCGGCTGCGGGCGCTGATCTGTTTCTCCAGCTCGTCTGCTCGATGAGTGAGCTGAACGACCTCATCAAGCTCGTCGAGGGCAAGCTGGCGCTGTAGCTCGAGGCCGGCTGCGGCAGCAGCATTAACATGCTGTGCGGTTCCCAGCGCGGCGATGAGCCGTTTCTGGGTACCGGTGCGATGCAGCGTCCGGTCGGGTACGACGAGTTCAGGGTCGAGTTCGTGCAGTCGCCAACGAAGCCGGTTGATGATCTCGGTGCGGCGGGTGACGAGTTGATCCCGATGGTCCACCAGCAGCTTAAGCTCTCTGGAGGCCTGGTCATGGCGGGCCACCGGAAGGTCCGGTTCGCGAAGTGCCGCTCGGGCCACGGCCAGAGCATCGATGGAGTCGCTCTTGCCCCGGGTCCGCGCGTCTCGACGGGCCTGTGCAGTCAGGTGCGAGGGGACTCGCACGACGCGCTCGCCGGCGGCCAACAAGGCGCGCTCCAGACGACCGGATACGTGCCGGCAGTCCTCGATGGCCCACAACCGCTGCTCGGCAGGGCCTGGGTAGTTTTCTCGGGCCCACGCCAACAACCGCTGGTGACCGGTGTCGGTCGCGGGGAGCGTACGTTGGTCTTGCTGGCGTCCGAGTTCATCAGTTGCGACGGTCGTGTGGGTGGGTCCGCTTGTGCGTGTCCACGCCGAGCACCACCATGGGCGCTGGTCCTCCCCGTTGTAGGTCCTACCGGGACGTGCGCGAAGAGGACCGGCTGGTCGGCACACTTCACTGCGGACTGTGCGAGGTCACGCTCCTATCAAGCCAGGCCAGCAGGCCGGAAGCCGGCAGCGGACGGCACTTTCCACAATGGCCACCCGCAGCCACGGGGGTCAGCGACAGTATGAGCCAGCCCGCCGCCGGACTCCGCGCGCCGCCGATCATGGCGGCCCAGAAACCGTCGATCACGGCGACGCACCGAGCGTGACAGTGAAGCGACAGTAAAACGACTTTTGGTGTCGCTCCACAGGCGTTCCACGCACACTCCACAACAGCCGGAGCGGAGCAGAAAGATCAACGCCGGAGCCGGCTTCTGGTGATCACATCGAGGAATGCCTCATGGCTTAGTTCTCGGTCGCTTTTTGGCCATGATCTTTTCGAGGGTATGGTTCTGAATCTGCCCAGCCAGCGTCAGGAGCTCATCTAGCACCGCCAGGTTGGCTTTGACGAGCTCAATGTAGGCATCGACGGCGTGCCGGGCGGGGGTGTCTGCGATGGTCTCGGCGTGCCAGCGGCGGCCCTGCTCAGCAAACAAGCTGCGGTAGTCGGCGGCCAATTGCCCATAGATCCGCAAAGTTTCCAAAACCGTGTAGTTGTCCAGGATCTTGGCGTCGGGCCGGCCGGGTCGAGCCTGTTCGAGCACCGCCAGCTGGGCGCGGGTGTGCTTGAGCTGTTCAGCCACTACGGCAGTCAGCATCCCCACCGCGGTGACCGGACGCCAGATTGGTGGGCGCGGTGCGTGACCAACGCCAGATGCTTGGGATCTTCTGGTCGTCACGCGCGTCATCCTGGCAGTCCACCCACCAGATCGACAGTGAAAGGCGTCGTCACGCGCGGCGGAAGAAGTGCTCGCCCCCTGATTGAGATACGGCCAAGCAGCTACCGGGGTAGCGGGCGCCCTCTACCCCGGTAGAGGGCCCGGGTAACGGGCCCTGACCAGCACGGTAGCGGCGGTAGACCTCACCTTGACACGGGAGAAACAAAAGGTCCCTACCTGCGCACGTCAGCACAAGGATGCGCGGGTCTTCGTCGTGCTAGGTGTTCAGTCCGCAGTCGTTCAACGGTGAGCCGGGCGCAGTGTGAGCCAGCCAGGAAGGCCCCGAGGCCCGCCGGTAACCGGGGTGCTTCGACCCGAATCGATCGAAGATCCACAGTTGCCGAACGCTTTCAGCGCTCGAACCTCGGTCACTCCATGGGCTGCTATGCCGCATAGTGCTTCAGGCTCTCGTGTACTGGGCGCTACCTGAACGAGCCAAGGTTCTGATCAGTCCCGAACGACTGCCGCACCCAGGTGTTCATTACCTGCCGCCTGGGTGTCGCCACCCACCGGTGCCGTCTTGCCCAATTACAAGACCTCGCGGCGGAATCCCTGGACGCCACCCACACTGCCGTTGAGCTGGCACGGCGGCATTGTCGTTCTACCGTCGTTTTCACAGAAACTCACATTTTCCCAGGTAACTGCCAGGTTATGTCCAGGTTGTTAGGAAAATAACGGCTTATAACTGAGCTTCCACGGTGTTTGACAAAACGGAAAGGAGAATTTGCGAAATGACTGTAGTGCACCGACCGGGACACCACAACTCGCGTCCCGAAGAGAAAGCCAATGAAGATGAGGGCCATTCCATCGGAGCCCACTACACGAATAACCCGGGTTGCAAAGGCGCCGCGATGACCGAAAGTTACGTCAACATATGGACGGGCGACTATCATCTCAACTGTGACTGCTGCGAGAAGATGGTTTACAAGTGAGTGTGAACAAGTGTTGTTCGCTGCACAAAGTTAGCCCGGCGCAGACATGTTGATCGTATCAACGCCGAGCCGACGCAGTGCGAGTTGCTAGCCAGAAGATCCCCGCCGACCGCGGTCCACCGGGTAGCGGCGCTCCTTCACCCTCGACCTGACCGATCGAAGATCGACAGTTGCCGAACACTTTTAGCGCTCACACCTACGGTCACTCTACGTCCCAGCGCGTTACGGTGCGTGTGTTGCCGAATTAACCTCTATGGGATTTCAAGGCCGCCTGCGGTGGCCGCGCAGTCATCCGTGACGTATCCCTAGCGGACTGGAACCGCGACACTGCGCGCGGCCCTGCGGGCCGTGCTCGGTCGCGGCCCAGTCCGCACGGAGAGCCTCAGAGAGCACCTAGTCGCTCGGACTTAGCCCCCGCAGCATGGTCAGCACTTCAGCCAGCTGGTCAGACGGGCCAGCAAGTTGTTCGGATTGATGACGTTGGTTGTCTTCGATTCGATCGAGCCGCCCGCCGTGCAAGTCATAGGGTCTGTTGAACTTCTTGGACTCGGCTGGCCAGGCGCAGACAGTAGCTGGGCGTTCTGGGCGCGGGACGAGCCGCCAGCCGGAGGCCCCGCCGGACCGCGGCTACCGAAACGGTGCTGCTTTGACCTGGACCGATGGAAGATCCATCAGTTGCCGAATATTTTCGGCGCTCTTGAAGGATCGAAGCTGTGCCTCGTCAACGTGGGTAGCTCGCCAAGCCAGACGCGGGTTCAGTTCGAAGGCAGTCCACACGGGGCCCACGACCACGGCCTGAGCCTCTAACGTGGTCCTGCTCTGGTACTTCCGGGCTGCTCCGGCGTTATCAACACCCCAACCTGTAGCCGGTGATCTGATCAAATGGGTTTGCATTTGTTCATCGTGGCTTGCTTGCGGAAAATGCACGTGCTGATGCGTGCGCTGTGTCACGGTGGGGTAGGCGATTGTGGAGTATGCGGGAGATGCAAGACGGCCAAGCGGGGACACGGGGCGGAGCTGTGTTCGCTATCCGTAGCCAAACTCAGGTATATGGGTGGAGTTCTGTGAGTTGTCTACCGGGTTTAGACGGCGAAAATTAAGCTCGCTAAGCGGTGTAGGCGATGGGAGATAAAGAAGTCCCAGCGGTCGGTTTCAAAGCCTTTCTCTGATGTTCTCGGTCGATTATGGTGTTGATAAGGAAACAAGATGGGTGATCAACTCGTTCCTGACGGGACTTATACAGTGATGGGTCCGGGTGGGATGCTTACTGACCTTGACGGTGCCATCGTAGTGTTCCAGCCCGGCGAAGAAAAAAACCAGCAGTGGGAGGTGAAGTTCGACTCGGGAACCTACACCTTGCGAAATATGGCGACCGGCGCTTACCTGGGAAATGATGGCGATCCCAACCAAGGAGCCCTGCAAGTCAAGGGAACCCGCCAGCCATACACCTGGAAACTGTCCACCGGCAACGACGATTCCGAAGAAACTCTTCTGCTGACATCCGCGGCATCGCAAGACGGGCTCGTGCTAACCAACAGCCCACTTCGTATCTATCCACCACAACTGGCCATCTTGCCACCCGACAAATTCGGACCTCCCGCAGAATGGGTCCTGGCACGCGTATAAGCCGGGTAAGTCAGGGAGGCCTGGATTACCTTGCCTGCTGGTCGTAAGTCATAGCGGACGCCTTGGCTTCGCCTGAGTATCGCACCGCTGTAGGCGCCTAGTTGATCTCGCTGGGTGTCGCAGGCGGCCAAAAGGAGGCCGACGGGTAGGATTTGTTGCTTCAACTTCTCTTCTATTGGCCCGCGATGCGCGGTGCGGAAATTTTTTAGTTTTCCGCCGAGATGGTAGGTCTGTTTTTCAGAACCTCGGGAGTTCCGCTGGGGTTATCCTGATCTGCGGGATCGTTTCATTTGTCTCGTAGTCGTTGATTGTCGAAGGAGGCTGTGCGCTGGTTTACACCTGTTGCCACGGCCTTACGGAAACCACGGCAGTGTCTGTAATAGGGAGTGAACGTGTTTACCTTTCGTGACCCATCGATAGATACCTTCGCCCAGGTGATCGTCCAGACCAGTGGCGGCAAGGTCAGCGGCATCAAGGAGGGTGAGATCTCCTGCTTCCTGGGCATCCCGTACGCCGCAGCACCCTTCGGGGCCAACCGGTTTAAAGCGCCCGTCCCCGCGTCATGGGGAGACGACGTGCTCAACGCCGCCACCTTCAGGGCAACCGCCCCCCAGATCCCCGTCCCGGACCCGTTTAGCAGGCTCATTTACGAGCCGATCATTCCCGGCGAGGAGTGCCTCAACCTCAACATCTGGACTCCCGACGTTGGTGGCTCGGGACTGCCGGTCCTGGTGTGGATCCATGGCGGCGCGTTTCGCACCGGCTCGAACGCGGTGCCCACCTATGATGGGTCGGCGTTCGCGCGTGATGGCGTCGTGTTCGTGTCGATCAACTACCGGCTCGGTGTGGAAGGCTTCGCGGACCTGCCCGGAGCCCCACCGAACCGGGGTCGGCCCTGGAGGAACAACGGAACGAGAAGTCCCGGGAACGCGTCTGATCAACGCCGGGCTAGCGGGACTGGTCGTTCCGCTGCGCCTCGGGCAGGGCTAGGGCGGTGCGCCGTCGGTTTTGGAGCGCGGGGACGTGGGCGTAGAGGGTGGCTCGGTTGACGCCGAGCAGTCGGGCGATGGCGGCGACAGATTCTTTGCCGACCAGTTCGGACGCCACGCGGATCTTGTCTGGGGTCATCACGGGGGGTCGGCCCAGCCGCTGGCCTCGGGCGCGAGCGGCGTCGAGGCCTTCGGACGTGCCTTCTGCGATGAGCTCCCGGATGAACTCCGCGAGGGCGGCAAACACGTGGAAGACCAGCCGTCCGCCGGGGGTGGTGGTGTCGAGCTGTTCGTGCAGCGACCGAAACCCGACGTTGCGGCGGCGTAGGTCGGCCACGATGGTGATCAGGTCCTGGAGTGAGCGACCGAGTCGGGACAGCTCGGTGACCGCCAGGGTGT
>JAJPIR010000263.1 GCA_021324675.1 Actinomycetota bacterium | reverse complement strand
GCGGAACGCCTGAGACGTTCGTGGAGGTAGTTCGGCGCCACGAGGTCGCCATTCATGCGTACCTGGTCCGGCGGGCCGGGCACCAGGCCGCTGACGACCTGCTCGGCGAGGTCTGGGTACGAGCCTTCGGAGCCCGGCACGGTTATGTCACCAGCCACGAGGATGCCCGACCTTGGCTCTACGGGATCGCACGCAACGTTCTGCGAGCACACTGGCGAACTGGCCAGAACAGAGACCCAGCTCCGCCCGAGGAAGCCCTTGATCCCTGGGATGACGTTACCGACCGGCTCGACTCGGCCGTCAGAGCCCGGGCAGTGATATCGGCGCTACACGAACTCCCTTCATCTGAACGCGATGTGCTTCTGCTAGTGGCATGGGAACAGTTGACCCCTGCCGAGGCCGCGCTCGCACTCAGCATCCCGCCGGGAACCGCCCGCAGCCGCCTGCACCGGGCGCGCGCCTCCTTGCGCCAGTTGCTGGCCGAGCCAGCCGACGAAACTGAGGTAAGAAAGTGAATCCGGACCGCCAGAACTCTAGGATCGCCAATGCGCTCGCCGCCGTCGGCCAGGCCAACCCGCCGTCTTCGGAGGTCCTGGAGAACGCTCGCGAGCTGCTGTGGTCGGCAGTAGCTGAGGAGATGCTCGCAAGTGTTGACGCACCTCTGAGTTCGGAAGAACACGAGGCAGACCAGCCGCAGCGGGCTGACCGAAAGCGCAGACCTAACAATTCGCAACAGGCCCAACATCGCCGCAACGCGAGTCCAGGAGCGTGACCGATCCCAATAACCACCTCGTCATGCCTCGCCGTTGCGGGCTGTCGGGCTTCGAGGGGCCGCGCATCGTCTCCCTACGAGAGCGCGGCCGCCGCAGTGGCTGTGTGCCGCCGAATTAGCTAGCAAATCTTCGCCATTGGCACGTGAAGGAAATCAGATGACTGAGACGGTGCTTTGGCGAGCCCGGCACGCACGTGCCGACGGCGACGGTGCGAACGCGGCCGACAGCAGCAAGAGCCGCCTGGCAATGCGCCTCTGGACGTTGCTACATGCCCAGGCGCTGCTGCAGGGTACGATCGGCGGCGCGGGTGGCGTCTTGAACGCAGAAGATGACCGTTGGCGGCTGTCCGCTCACCGGGAAACCACACATCAGCGATGACCACTCCATCGCATACCGAGCGCCGGCACTGCCTTTGCCGGGTCTGGCTCTAGCGTTGCAGGATGGGCCGGCGACCGGTGGTTCGGGCCGTTTCGTGCGTTCGGACGGGCAGGCTGCTAATGACAATAGATGCTAATTCACTGTGGAGTTCTCCAGATACGGCACCGCCCGCGGCGATCCTGCCGTCGGCTGGGCGCTTTTAGCGTTGCACCCGGGGTTGCCATCACTGGCTTATTCCCGGCTGCAGTGAGGATCCTGGCATGCGCACGGGCTTAGGAGGTTGTGTCATAGCGGCTTGGCCGGTCGTCCGATCGCTGGGAGTGGCCGCGTGCGAGCAGTACCAGGTACGCGGCGGCGACGATGCCAGTGAGGTTGATGATGAGCTGCAAGGCTGATCCTGTCGCGTCGTGGAAACGGCCGAAGACCAGGGCCAGCGCCAAGTTGCCCGCGGCCGGGATCGTGGTGACCGAGATGAACACGCCCACAAGGGCCGCCGATTTGGCGGACGTGAGAGACAGCGTGCCTGCGGCGCCTGCGACCAGGGCGGTGATGAGCGAGAACCAGCCAGGGTGATAGATGTATTCGGTGCCAGTTGAGTGAGCGAGGTTGCCAGCATCCACCAAACCGGTAGCCCGCCACAACAGCGCCACGGCGGCGGTCGCTGCGATTGCACCGGCGAATCCGGCCACCAGCGCGATTATCCCGCGGCGCACGGCGTCCATCCGGCGCAGTCGCAGCCCTACCGCTATTCCGGCGAGCGGGCCGAATTCGGGGCCGACGACCATCGCGCCGACGATAGTGATCGGGGAGTTGGTCGCGATGCCGATCGCGGCCAGCAGGCATGCCAGCACCATGAACGCCATGAATACCCAGGTCAGCGTCGAGTCTTCGCCAGTGCTGGAGATGACCTCCTCCCAGATGACTGCATCGGCGGCATCGCCCGGCGCATTGCGCTCTGCGCGGCGCACACCATCACCGATCGCGGTATCGACCGTGTGCAAGCTGATTGAGCCGCGCTGGTCGACGCCAAGCCCCCGCAGGTCGCTGAGGACTGTCTGGACACACTCGCGTGCAAGATCAGCCTGGATCAGGTCGCCGCGCGGCTCGCGAGCCGCGCCCGGGAGCACAACGAGGTTGGTCGCCCCTCGCTGGCCGCGCAACAGCGCCTCTACCTCATCACGGAGATCAGCCGGGCTCACTACCCGGACATGCAGCAATGACATGCTGGGTAAGCCTGCCCGACATCGCTCGCTACCGTCGAGGGCAATCCCAGCACGCCTCATCACGATCGGCTCGCCGAGCCGCAGACTATGCACGGCAAGCCGGTACCGAAACACACGGATCTAGCCGCATGCGGCGCGTTCAAGGACGGCGGCGCTGGTTTCGTGTTACAGGCTGAGGTGGACTCGTAATGCCTGGTCGAGTTCGGTGATCAGGGCTGCTGGCAGCCGGCCTATCCGTTTGCCGATTCGCTCAACTGCCACAGAGCGGACCTGCTCCGCCTGTGCTTTGGAGTCACGGGGCAGCCCGGTCTGGAGCGCTGGGAGCAAGACCTGGAACGGGTAGATGCGCGCGGTGTTCGAGGTCACCGGCACGACCGTGATCACTCCTCGGGCGAGCCGGGTGGCCGTGGCGTTGGCGGCGTCGTTGCTGACGATCACGGCGGGGCGGGTCTTGCTGGCTTCCGATCCGCGGGCAGAGTGAAGGCTGACAGTGACGATCTCGCCGCGGCGCACTCAGTTTCCCAGCCCGTCGGGGGTCACCGCGTCCCAGTCGCCGGCCTCACCGGAAGTTGCCCAGGAATCCCAGGCATCCTCGTAGGCATCTGTCAGCTGGCTGGCCCGCAGCAGCCCGACAGCCTTGTGCAAAGCGGCGGACCGGGACTGTACGCCTTGGGCACGGACGTAGGAGTCGAGGAACTCCACATCATCGTCCGGCAGGCTTACACTCACCTTCATACTTTGATACTACCGGGGGTGCTACCCTAGTAGCAAGGATCGTCCCGGCCCGCGACTGCACGCCGCCGAGTCGATGATCTCCCGGCTCAGCGTTGGGGTGGCCGCGCATCGTCGCCCGGTCAAACGTCGCCTGATGCGGCTCTAGGAGCCTGCTGAAAT
>JAJPIR010000315.1 GCA_021324675.1 Actinomycetota bacterium | reverse complement strand
TCATGCCACTGCCCTCACGAAGCCGACGCAGCGCCGCCCCCAGACGCCGCCGGCGGATCGTCGGCACCGACACCATAACCCCCGACAATGCCACAGCAACAATCTCCAATGACTCGACCGATAAGTGAGATGAACCCCCATGCTGTGCAAATTGCTCAGCAACGTTGTGCCTTGCTGACTACGGAGCGTACACCCGGACACGGTCTGTGATCAACACTGAGAATGCTAGCCGATCTTGCTCTATGGCGGCGCACTTCTAAGCAAGTCAGCAGTGCGACCTCATGGCAGAACCATCGGGTCGCACTGCCAGGGACGAACCCGCCCCGTTTCCCCGGACCTTCCGTGCGCACCTGATCGTCGAGGCGCTCGACCGGCTTGGCGGGCTATTTCAACGTAATCGACCGCTGCTCCAGAACTGCGCTATGTGGTTCCGGTGCCGGACCTGTTGTCCTGTGCTCGTTTGAGGTCGGTCGGTATGGCTCCGGTTCGCTGTGGTCCCCACCATCTTGTTGGTTCGCTGACCACCCGCCCCGGGATAGGCCTCCGCCATGAGGTGGGCTCGACCCGGTAGCGAGCGGACTCTTCAAGCCCCGGCACGCCGCGCCATCATTGTCGTTATGCATACTGGTTCTTCGTCACGATCGACACGAGAATTCATAGACGTGCCGTTCGGAAAAGCGCAGTGTGGACTGTTGCCCACCCTGATTTTAAAGTTTCTTCAGCATGTCATTGAAAAAGTCGATCGTTTCTGAAGGTGAATTAGACTTGACGCACAATTGGTCCATGATCGCCCGGTAGCGCTGGATATCCTCTTTTTTGTCCAGGTAGACAGCACTGGAGAGCTGCTCAAGGTATACGATATCCGGCAGGTCCGGGTTAGAAAACCGCAGGATCGTAAATGGCCCTCCTACCGCGGGGTGGGCAGCAGAATGGATTGGTGCTACCTGGAGCGTGACGTTGGAGAGTTGGGCCATTTCAATCAAATGTTCGATCTGCTCCCGTATTACTGAACGGTCTTCGAGTCGCCATAGGGATATCTCTTCGATCACTGCCCAGAGGTGGGGAGGCTCGCGTTCAGTGAGAATTTCCCGGCGAGTCATCCGCAGCGCAACCCGTCGCTCGATCTCCTCGGCAGATGCGCCGGAGTGCCCCAGCTGAATAACCATTCGGGCGACTACTCGGGTCTGCAACAAACCGGGAACAAGTTGCGGCTGATAAGTACGGATTACGGAGCTGACTTCTTCTAGGCCAAGGTAGGTCTCGAACCAACTCGGCACGATATCGCTGTACTGGTACCACCAGCCGGGAACATTCGCGCGCCGGACTAAGTTCAAGAATGTTTCACGGTCCTGCTCGTCGGTGACACCGTAGAGACTCAGTAGATCTCTGACATCCTGCTCTCTAAAGCCAACCCGCCCGAGCTCCATACGACTGATCTTGGCGTGGGAGGCCCGGATGGCCCGGGCGGCCGCTTCACCGCTGATTCCGCATGCTTCCCGTAGTCGCCGTAGCTGAGTGCCCAGCACGATACGCAACGCTGTTGGGGCCGGTGGTCTTGCCGAGCCCTGGCCAACGAGCGAATCCTGGCCCCATCGAGGCGCTGTCATCACTCCTCCTACGGCAAAGTACAAGAATGGCCCAGCGTAATGGTCGACCGGGCGGCCCGGAAGCCCTGAACAGGCCCGGAGAGTGGCCTGTTCTTGGTATGTCCTTTTTCGCCCGCAACCACGAAGCACCGTTACCGCTCGAGGAAAGACTACCTCGACTGAGATCAGGTATCCCTTGTCCTGCCACTGACCTGGGTCTACGCCATAATCCAGGCAGGGCTTCACCGTGGCTCTCAGGTTCGGTTCCCGCAGCGCCATGGCATACCAGCAGCGCGAAGTGCTCAGCCGTCGGTCGCAGCAGCGCTCCTGTTTCCGCGGGCAAGCACGATTGGGCTGCAATTGCATGCCGCTGGTACGTGCTGCGATTCCCACGTCGCTATTAATGTGGCAACTGCATGCAAGTGCTTTGACGATGATACTTTTGACGCTGATGGTGATGCCGTTCGGTGCCCGGCGCGGACCTGGTTGAGAAAACATGCTCGCTGATCCTGTTGTCGTGTTAATGCGACAAAACGTGTGGTCGAACGCATATCAAGCGCGATGTTGTGTGTAAGTATTCCGCCGGATGTGGCGCACAACAAGCCGTGCCCACTGTCTTGACATTGTCAAGCCATGAGCAGAAGCGTTGCATAATCTTGTAACGGCAATGATCAATCTGCTTGAGGAATGAGTGCCGCGCCCGGCACGGCAGGGTAATGATGGACCCAACCGCGGGTCATCTGGATATTTCATCAAAGTCGCCGTTCTTGACTCGCTGGACGAATGCGACCATCACGCCATAGGATAAAACAAGGGTAAAGCCGTCCGGATGTCGAGAATGGCGTATGTTGATATGCGAATCTGTTAGCCTGCTCAGCTCTACGCATTCCCCGCTGGGATTGCTATGGCTGCTCTTTCTCCACGAAGGGCTCCGAGGTGGGACGGCTGGCATGACTTCCCCTGCGGACGACATTGCCGATCCGTCCATAGAGGCCCTCCCGCGCTACGAACCGGACAATGAGCCCGGACCCATCAAATCGCTCAATCTACCAGCTTGTACCTACGTCCGCGCGTACGCTGCGGGTCAGAATTGCATCGTACTGCACGCGGATTTGCATATTCGCGGTACCTCTGTAGCCATTGGTTACTCCACACGCGCAACGGTAGGACGGCGCGCCGCTCGGGGTTAGGCTGATGCGCCCGAAAAAATCGTCTCTACGGGCATTGAATTTGATGAAAAATTCTTGTCGCACGCGTGCGACCAATCTCGACCAAGTCGGCGCACGGCGCGTGTGAACCCCTACCGCTGTGTCGGCACAAACACTGATAGGCCGGTCTTTTTAGCTGGCACAGCTACCAGAGCGGATCAATGCCGAAGCCAGTCAGCCCTGGTGATCTGGACGCTTACCACGTCAGGCACCAGCCCGGGGCGGCAATATCCAGCGCAGTGACCACCGTGGTACGACGTTGCCGGGCTGCCAGTGGCCCGCCATGGGCCGCAGGACCGGGACGATGCCCACTCTGGCTGACGCAACAGTGCCGTGGTGGGGTTGTGCGGCATGCCAGTGTCGTCTCGCTTGAGTTGAGGCGCTGGATCGTAGGAGGGTCGCAGGTGCGGGACGACTGATCTCCATCTCGCTGGCAATGGGCAGCGAGAGTGGATACCACCACGGCGAAGACGGCCCGTATCTGGAACTATATGCTCGGCGGCAATGCCAACCACCGCGAAGATGAGATGATGGGGGATCAGCGCTGCCCGTGGTCGTGTCGGGGTGGGAGGCTTAGCCTAATTCACTGGCATGCAGGCCGGCGGTAAATGCAGACCACTGCTGTGTGGTGCAGGTCAACACCAGCC
>JAJPIR010000154.1 GCA_021324675.1 Actinomycetota bacterium | reverse complement strand
TCCTCCACAACGCCAACCCCAGCAACTGGCAGCTGGACGCAACGCAGAACATGATGAAGACCCACCTGGACCAGGTAGTCGAGATGGGGTCCGATGAGTTAACCCATCGCTACGCAGAAAGCGTCGGTGTCTGGAACGCCTACCGTGATCATATCTTGGCTATGGCGGACACACTGTCGAGCGGCATCATGAAGCAATTCCCCGACCAATTCAGCTAAGCGCTGATCGAATTCTCCAACATGCCATCACGAAGCCAGGGAACCGCGATTCCCGAGAGTGCGGGAGGTGCACCGGCGTGGCCGGGCGCTCAGCGCCCGGCCGCGCATCACTGCGGCGCTGCTCGCAGGGTGGCCCGCGGTGACGTTTGCGGTCGCAGCCGAGCCGCGCTTACCTCAGCGACCCGCACAACCTGGCGCCACCTGCGCAGCGGCCCCGGCGTCACGCAATGCACCGCTGTCAGCCCTACCAGCCACACCAATCCCAGCAACAACAAGTCCAGCACCACTGCCAACTGCCCCCGCTTCCTACAGCCTCCGACCCCCGCGCTGCATACAGCTACCCCACACAACGCAGCCGGCTAACCCCACGGCGGGCGTGTCGCCCCGGCGTGTCTCGCCCTGCACGGCCGCCGACACCCGAACGGTATCGGTACGGCTGGCGAGGATGTGCGCCGCGTCCTACTCCACGGGACCGCCGGCTTGCGGTTCACCGGCAATCCAGACGGTTTTGGCATTGACGAACGAGCGGGGGCCGAAGGGGCCGAGTTCACGGCCATATCCGGAGTTCCTTATCCCGCCGAAGGGTACCGCGGGCGTCGATTCAGTGATCTTGTTCAGGTAGATCATTCCAGTCCGCACCTCGGTGACGAACCGCTGCTGCTCGTCCGGATCCCGGGTCCACGCGCTGCCGCCGAGACCGAGCACGGAGTCGTTGGCGAGGCGGATGGCCCCATCGATACTGGGCGTGCGCCAGACCAGCGCGACAGGCCCGAAGAACTCCTCACTGGCGCCAGGGGAATCGTCCGGAATATCGGTGAGCACGGTCGGCGGGTAGTAGAAGCCCGGCCGATCGAGGGGCTTGCCGCCGGTCAGCAGGCGCGCACCGGCCGCGACCGTGTCACGGACCTGCTGATCGATGATCTTCACCGCATCGGCTGAGGACAGTGGGCCCAGGTCGGTGCCTCGATCGGTGGGGTCCCCGACGGTCAGTGCTTCCATCTTCTCCACCATGCGGCGGGTGAACTCCTCGGCGATGTCCTCGTGGACGACGAAACGCTTGGCGTTGATGCAGGACTGGCCGTTGTTGAGCGTCCTCGAGGCGACCGCGTTGTCCACCGCGTCGGCCAGATCTGCTGACGGCATGACGATGAACGGGTCGCTGCCACCCAGTTCGAGGACGCTGGGCTTGATGGCGCGCCCGGCGGCTGCCGCCACCTGCCGGCCCGCCGCCTCACTGCCGGTCAAGGTAACCGCGCGGACCCGATCGTCATCGATGATGCCTTCGACGGCGGAGGCCGGCACGAGCAACGTCTGGAACACGCCTTCGGCGCATCCGGCACGGGCTAGCACATCCTCGATCGCCAGCGCGACCTGCGGCACGTTCGAGGCGTGCTTGAGCAGCCCGACATTGCCGGCCATCAACGCGGGTGCGGCGAACCGGAACACCTGCCAGTACGGGAAGTTCCACGGCATGATCGCCAGCACCGGGCCGAGCGGCTCGTACCGGGTGAATACCCGCGCACCCTCGACCGGCCAGGGCTCGTCGGCGAGCATCGCCTCCGTGTGATCGGCGAAGTAGCGGCACCCTCCGGCGCACTTGTGCACCTCGGCCACCGACGCGGCAAGGGTCTTGCCCATCTCCAGGGTGGCCAGCCGAGCCAGCTCGTCCACCTCGTCTTCGAGGATCTGCGCGGCGCGGCGCAGCATCGCCGCACGCTGCGCGAATGACGTCTGCCGGTATTCGTCAAACGCCTCGGCGGCACGGGCCAACTTACGATCCAGTTCGCCGTCGGTGAGGGGCTGGAACGAGCGCACCTGCTCGCCGGTGGCCGGGTTGATCGTCGCGATAGCCATACAATTCTCCCTTACAGCTGCGCTTGGCAGCGGGTTACCCCGTTTGCCGCATGCGCAGTCCGGGTACGTACTGCTGCCCGGTGCGGGCACTGACGACGATAGGGCGGCCGGACGGTGGTCAGGAAGCGCCGCGCTCACCGGTGGGCGCCGCTATTGCTGCTCCTGGTCGCGCTGGCCAGCTGCGCCATCTCCAGCGTTTCCCTCCAGCGGCCAGAGACCTTCGACATCTCCTGCACCCAGCGCAACACCGGCACCAGCACCCAGACGGTCCCGCCACACGTCGTGCACACGAGCACCGCCACGCTCGTCTTGGTACCGGTATGCCTGGCCAGGCAAGGGCCTTACCCGTTCATCCTGGACACTGGCGCAGCCCAGTCGCTGGTTGACCGCAGCGTGGCCGACCGCCTGCGCCTGCCCGTGACCGGGACGGCAACGCAGGCCACCGGCGTGGCATGCACATCGGCAGCCGGCCAGGTGCAGGTGCCGGACTGGTCGGTGGGTCAGCTACCGCTGCGGCCGCAGATGCTGGCGTCACTGTCCCTGGGACTTCCTCCTGGCAGTCCCCGTATCGCCGGCCTGCTCGGTTCGGACGTCTGGAGCCGTTTCGGCCAGTTCAGGCTCGACTACCGAGCCGGGCGGTTGATGCTGCCGGGGGCCGAGCAATCCACCGCCCCGACCGCGGCTGCCGGTGAGCATGGGGGTACTGAGCTGGCGGCGCTGGGGAATCGGCTGGTGCCGATGACCATCGTCCATCCTGGCTCGGGAACCCTGGCCCTGGTACCCGTGACTATCGGCGGTCAGGGGCCGATGAAGTTCGTGCTGGACACTGGCTCGTCGAGTTCGGTGGTGGATCGCAGTGTGGCGCAGCGGCTCTCGCTGCCCCCGGCCGGGAAGGCTCGACGGGCGGCCGGGGTGGCCTGCGCCACCACCATGCAGCCCGTCCGCGTCGCCACCTGGCAGGTCGGTGCAGTCGATCTGCCCGCGCAGAACCTGGACAGCATCGCGCTGGCCATACCGGGCCTGACCGGGTTGCTAGGCTCCGACGTCCTCTACCGGTTCGGCACCATCACCGTCGACTATGCCAGCGCCCGCCTAGTCCTCGCGTCCTGACCTCGACGCGACGGGCCCCGGTAGGGAGCCGCACACTGAGTGATCCGCAGTTGGTCGCTGATCAGATCTGGGCGCTGCTCGATCGGGGCCCGGCAGCGGCAGGGTTACCGGTCTGCGGCCACGTGAACCAGCAGCGGCTCATGCTGCCGCAACATCGCCGGCAGACGTTGCGTCCAGCGCGGTCAGGTAGCCGTCGCGGTAGCCCTGCTGGGTTGGGTGATAGGGGCCGACGGCCGCAGGCGTGCTCGGACCGTTGATCCACGGCTCAGCCGAGCACACGCCATGACCGTCGAACCGGTTTCGGACATCAACGAATTCGAACCCGGGCTGCTGGACAACGGTCTTATAGATAACGCCGTCGATCACATCAGCCCCTTCGTTGAGCTTGGCTCTCCGGGTCAGGTTCGGCGCCAACGGGTCAGCGCAGCCGGGCGCCAGGTCGAATAATCTCGGGTAGCCCAGCACGATCACCCGGGCGTTCGGTGCGGCGGCCCGGATCGCGGCGTAAGTACGGGACAAGCGGCCGGGAAGCTCCGAACGGGCGAAGTATTCGGCTGCGTCCACAGCAGCGATGCACACGCGGTCGCTGGCTGCGACCGTGCAGGTCCGCAGGACCGGCCCGAATCCGGCGTCATTACCGCCGACAGTGATCGTCACCAGGTCGGTACTGGGATCCAGCGCGGTGATCTGGCTACCCCGCACATCGCTGGTGGTGGCTCCGGAGCAGGCGACGAACCGGAAGCTGGCCGGGTGGTGCTCGCTCGCCCATAGCGGCGGGTAGGACAGCGGGCTGCGGGCGCAGTTGCCGCTTGCCGGGTCGTAGATGCCGGTTCCGACGCCAGAAGAGTAGGAATCGCCCAAGGAAACGTAATCGACCATGCGCGCCACCGGCGGCGCCTGCCCGCGCCCCCCGCCAGCAGCGGGGTAGGTGGCGGCCGCGGTGCTCGCAGCGGCGGTGGGAACGGCTGTCACCAGCGCTCCGACCACCCCCGCCAGGATTGTCGTCACCTGCCCCAACTCGGCTGCGCGCGGCAACCTCATGATTCGCGCCATGACACCCTCCCCGGTGCCGGGGCCTGACCGGCCACCTCGTCGGGCGAGTTGCCTGCGAGATGGACGGCTGGCAGGCATTTCGCGCGGGAAGGATAAGGCCGCGAGCGCAACAGCCAGTGATCATTGCCCGGCGCGTCGCCAAGTTCCCCCCGACCTCGGCCCTCCCAACCCGCGTTCTGGATGCAGAACGCGGGAAGGAACTCGAAGGCGCGGGTGCGCTGGTAGGTTGCCGCACCGTGCCGATCAACCGGCGGGCGTTCGTGCACGCCACTGCCCTGGGAGCGGCAGCAGCTGCGCTGGCTGGCTGCGGTGAGGCGCCATTCAGGCCACCCCCGCTTCCTGGGCTGGCCGGCAAGCTCTCCGGTCCGTTAATCACCCCGGATCAGCCCGGTTACCAGCTGGCACGCCGGTCGTTCAACCCGCTGTTCGACGACCGGGCGCCGGCGGCTATCGCGCTGTGCCGGCGTGTCGAGGACGTCCAGGCGTGCGTGTCGGCCGCCGCAGCGGCGAAGGTGCCGATCGCGGCCCGCAGTGGCGGGCACAGCTACGCCGGCTACTCGACCCCTGAGCACGGCCTGGTGGTCGACCTGACCGGGCTGTCTGGCGTGCACATCAATGCCGAGGGCACCGCGGAGATCGGTGCCGGTGCGCGGCTGATTGACGTCTACACCGCGCTTGCCAGCGCGGGGCGGTGCTTACCCGCCGGCTCCTGCCCGTCGGTCGGCATTGCGGGCTTCACGCTCGGCGGCGGGATCGGTGTGCTGTCCCGCAAGTACGGGCTGATGTGCGATCGGCTCGTGTCGGCTCGGGTGGTCACCGCGGACGGCGTGGCTCGCACGGTGTCCGCGTCGGAGCATCCGGACCTGTTCTGGGCGTTGCGCGGCGGGGGTGGCGGCAACTTCGGCATCGTCACGTCATTCACCTTCAACACCGTGGCGGCACCGCAGCTCACCGCGTTCCGGTTGGATTTCCCGCCAGGCTCGGTGGCCGACGTCCTCGGCTACTGGCAACGGTGGCTGATCAGCATGCCCGACGAGCTGTCAGCGAACTGCCACATCAGCGGCGGCAGCCCGTCGAGCTGCGCGGTCATCGGCTGCTGTGTCGGATCAGCGAGCGTGGTGAATCCGTTGCTCGCTGAGCTGATCCGCCAGATCGGTAGCCAGCCGGCAGCTCGCACCGTGACCGAGTACGGCTACCTGGACGCGATGCGTTACTTCGCGGGCTGCTCAACCATGTCAGCTGCCGAATGCCGCGACCAGGCCAGGGGTACCTCCTGGAAGCGGGAAGCGTTCGTGGCGTCATCACGGCTGCTGCCGGCACCCACCGCCGATCCAGCACAGATCGTGTCGGTGTTCGACCACCGCATGGTGTACGTCATCATCGACGGGCTGGGCGGCGCGATCGGCGTGATGAGGCCGGCCGACACGGCGTTCCCGCACCGGGCGGCACTGGGCATCATGCAGATCTATGTCCGCACGTCGCCGGCGCAGCGGGCCGCGGCAACCAGATCGGTGGCGAGCATGCGCGACCAGTTGACCGGCATGCTCGGCGGCGGTGGGTACGTCAATTACATCGACGCCGGCATGCCGAACTGGGCACAGGCTTACTACGGCGGCAATCACCCCCGGCTACGCCAGGTCGCGCAGCGTTACGACCCCGACCGGCTGTTCAGCTTCCCGCAAGCCATCATCAATGCATGAGCATGCGGATCCCAGCGCGCGGTGTCCGCGCCGCGTTAGCTGGCCTCGTTGTTGCGGCAGCAGCCTGGGGTACCGCCTGCACGGGGCTGGGCCAGCAGCCGGACCAGGCAAGCCAGGCTGCCGATGCCGGGATCAGTCCGCTGGTCGGGCGGGGTGGCGTGGACAAGGTCGCTGGCGGGTTCACGTTCACCGAGGGTCCGGTGTGGCTCGCGGCGCGCGGCGTACTGCTGTTCTCCGATGTCCCCGCCGACACGATCAACCAGCTCCAGCCTCCCTCCACCATCACTGTCTTCCGGAGGCCGACCGGCAAAAGCAACGGGCTGGGGCTTGACCCGCAGGGCCGGCTCGTCGCCAGTGAGGGCGACAACCGACGGGTGTCGCGCACGCTGATCGAGGGAACCGTCGTGACGGTGGCCGACCGCTGGCAGGGAAAGCGCCTGAACTCTCCTAATGACAACATCACCCGCAGCGACGGGACCATCTACTTCACCGACCCGCCTTACGGCCTGCCTCCCGGGCAACCGCGCGAGCTTGACTTCCAGGGCGTGTTCCGGGTCGATCCAGGGGGCACGCTGCACCTGGAGTCGACCGAGTTCAACCGCCCCAACGGCGTGGCGCTGTCCCCGGATGAGAAGACGCTCTACGTGGACGACACCGAGGACGGTCTGGTGCGCAAGTTCCCCGTGCGGCCGGACGGTTCACTGGGTGCATCGACAACCTTCGTGCCGTCTACCGGCGGCGGGGGTGACGGGATGGCGGTCGACGATGCCGGGAACGTGTATGTCGCCACCGACAGCGGGATCAAGGTGTACCGGCCGAACGGCACGCCGTGGGGCACCATCCCCGTACCCGAGGTTCCCACCAACTGCGCGTTCGGTGGCGCCGACCGCAAGACGCTGTATATCACGGCCAAAACCTCGCTCTACCGCGTAGCGTTGCGGATTCCCGGACGCCCGTAGTCCGGAAGCGCTGGCAGACCGGATCAAAGTCCGTTACCCAAAGCGCTCGCCACGTCATCGGCGAAAGATAAATGTTGACGCAATCCTGTTGTTTCCAGCGCCAGGTTGGCGACCGGGCAGTTGCATACAAACCACAATCGACAGTCCCGGTCGATAGCGAGTTCGTTGGCTTCGAATAACACTCGCAACCCTGCAGACGACAGGAATTTCAATCCATTGAGATCTACGACAACTACCCTCGCAATAGCAAGTTGCGCTGATATACAGGCAGCGAGTGTCGGGGCAGTCAGCGCATCCACCTCACCGGTCACGGTGACGACCCGCGCATCGGGACCATGATCGGCGACTTGGAGAGCAACGAGCGGGACCGGGAAATGGCTACTCACAACTGTACGATATAGCCAATCATTCTAGATCACCCGTGGAGCGGCGAGCGTTACTGACAGGGCGCGCAACAACACATACAGTAGACTCAGGTCGCTGCCGTCGTAGCACGTCAAAGCCCCGGAACCCGCAAGCGCAAATTGGTGTTGCCCAAATATTTGCTTTCGATTGGTTTTCTAGGAGAAGAGACAGCCGCGTCGCTACCACCGCGGCCACTGCAAGTCATAAGACCGACTACGGGGCGCTAACGCTCACTACCCGGCTGCGTTAACTTGATGGCGTACTGGCCATCTCCACGGCGCGAAGGGCCGGGAATACCCCCGTCTTGGCTGCCGCACGCAGTGCCGACTGAACGGCGGAGTTGTCCTGGCTGATGAGGTTGACGGACACCGAGAGGGTCTCCGCCCGGGCCAGAGCACAGTCGAGCACGTGTAACCCAGCCACTCCCAGAAAGCTCACCGCAGTCAGGTCAAGAACAAGTGCAGGCGGCGTGTGCTCAAGCTCGCGATGCAGGCTCGCGCTCAGTTTCGGCGCCGTGTCGGAATCGATTTCACCAGCCACGACAACAACTACCTGATCCCCAGGTAGCCGGTCCGCCCGGACACTGAACACTTCTTCACAACTCCAGCCCGTTCGCGTTGGCCAGATCTACCTCATTACCCGCTTATCCCACGATCCAAACATGTATCTGGCAGGGGCGACACCCCTACCTGCACACCATGACGAGCTCATGATCGCTGCTGCTGCCGACAATACTCACTGTGACGACGGTACTGCGCCGCGCAGCGACAACTGCACAAACCGATCCACAATGTCACCTACTTCACACCCGGCGCGCAGCGCTAGGGATCTGCCACCCGGGCCCTGCCGGCGAGACCAATGCCCCCACCATGACTACTGCGGCTGGTTGCGGGGTAAGCCACCTTCCCACCGCCAATGCCGTAGGGAGGGATGAACCGTGTCCAGCACCGAAACCGGTCAGGTGACCGGCACCAAGGACAAGGACTACAATCTGATCTGGTTCACCGAGGCGTGCCTGAGCAACCAGTTGCGCATGGAGACCTACATCCAAGACGCCGAACGCGAGGGCGACTCCGAGTTGGCCGAGCTGTTCAGGAAGGCGCAGGCCGAAAGCCGCAAGGGCGCGGAAAAGGGCAAGGAATTGCTCCGCCAGCGGCTTGCTGGGTGACCAGCCTCGCGTGGCCACCCGCCTGCGCAGCGCGCGCAACCTTGTCTTTTGCGACGCGGCGGGTGGCCGCCGACTCGCGCTAACCTCCCAGGGCCGCTAACGAACCCGAGCGGCCCTGCCCCGCCATCAAAGCCACTCGGCGGAATTCGGGCCCGGCCAGACGGTGGTGGGAGGGGGGGCAGCCGCCTGGCCGGGCGGTTCCCGATCCGGACGTTGCGGTGGGGTAGGAGTGTCGTCCGGCCGGGTAGCTGGAATGGGCGTCAAAGGCGACCCGTCTTGCCATCAGAGGTCTATGGCGCGCAACGCCTGCCTATTGAGGGCGCCGGTTGGTTATGCCGGCACGGGCATGGCTGCCCTCACTGGCTCGTTAGCGAGCAATATCACTTCGATAAACCCGTGACCGCACGAGTCGACCCGGACCGCGGGTACGTCCATACCCGCCGCAATGCGGTGGGCTTCAGCCGCAAAATCATCGATAACCTGCCCGGGCAACATGCGGACCAGTAACGTCACCGGTGGCCCGGGATCCACCGATTCCACCTGCGGTGCCACCATAATGGGCAGCCTGCTAGCGGTAACGGTGTGATGCGCCAAGTTAGTATTGTCCATCGTGTCATTCCACTGCCACATTACCTCGGTAGCCCACCTCGCCAGGTCATCAGCTTCCCGTCGGCGCTGCAACCAGCGCGGTGTCCACCTGGAACGACGATGGCTCGACAGTTCGTCGTACCGATTGACAGGCCGTTTACTCACACCGCTCGAAATGAGCGTCATGACGATTCCTCCTCTGTCTCGCTGCACGGGACGAGCTGCGGTTCGCCGATGCCAGAGAAATACCCGTCAGATACCGGCTCAAACCCGTTCGTCAAGTTTCTTTGACCGCAGTCGCCGCTACCTCGATGCTTCATCTTTAGTTAAGTCGCCATGCAGTTGCCGCCATACTGTCGACAAATAAAAATGTCAGGTACGCCATGCGCTTTTCAGCCTGTGGCGGCAAACCCCACGAGGTGCAGGTATGGGAGCACAGCCGGTCCTGTCCTCGCCAGGGTGGCCAGAGTTAGCGTTGTCGCCAGCTCGCCCCTCCTTCCCTCACGTAACCTCCAGCCGTGACTGTGTGGTTGCTGACAGTTACCCCACTCCCGGGACACTTAAACCCTCTGTAATTGCTGGGCTACCGGCTGCCTGGGCCACCCGGGGGCGCCTGCAGCGGGCGGGTTAGTTTCGTCGCGATGCCTTGGTTACCGGATCGCAGGTGGACGAACCCGCTGATCACCGTGCCGGCGGTCGCCGCGGTGGTCGCCACCACCACAGGAGCGGGGTTGCCGCCGCCGATCGGGCCGTCGATACCGCACGATTTCGCTGACCCGACGGTGCTGTCGGTCGGCCACCATTACTACGCCTACTCCACGAACAGCCGCTACGGGATCAAGACTCTTCACGTTCCGGTTCGTCGCTCGAGCAGCCTGACCGGTCAGTGGAGCGACGCCCACGACGCCATGCCGGAGCTGCCGGCCTGGGTGGATACCAGCGCCGGAGCGGGCAGTGTGTGGGCTCCAGCGGTGACCGCTACCGGCCACGATGGCTACCTGCTGTATTTCACTGCCCGCTCGGCCAACCAGCGCACCCACTGCATCGGGGTCGCCCGAGCACGGGTACCAGGAGGTCCGTTCCGCTCGATCGGATCGCAACCGCTGGTGTGCCGGCCCGGTGATGTCAATGCCGTCGACCCGAAGCCGTTCACCGACAGCGACGGCGCGCAATACCTGCTCTACACCGCCAGCCGCGAGGGAAACGACACCATCTGGCTGCAACAGCTGACCACCGACGGCACCGAAACGATCGGAGACCGGCGGGCACTGATCCAGGCGGACCGGACCGACGAAGACCACATCGTGGAGGCGCCGGCGATAATCCGCCACGGCGGCACCTACGTGCTGTTCTACTCGGGCAACGCCTACAACAGCGGTCGCTACTTCGTCAATTACGCGACCGCGGACGCACTGTGCGATCAGTTCGTCAAACACACCGGCCAGCTGCTCAACCAGAACACGCTCGACGGCGCGTACCAGAACCCGGGCGGGCAGGACGTGGTGCACACGCACGGGCAGGATTTCCTGGTGTTCCACGCCTTCACCGGCTCCACCCGCCGGGCCATGTTCGTTGCGGTGCTGGAATGGCACCACGGCCACCCCGGTCCTCGTTCTGTTGATGAACGTCGATAGCGCACCGCCACAATCACCACCTGGTCACAGAGCGGAGGCAGTTGCGTTGACCATGGCTGACTCGGGCAAGGTGGGCTGATGCGACGCCATGGTCACCATGTCCGTCCGGCTGTGATCGGGGTGCTGGTCACCATGAACGTCGTGCTCACCGGGTGCGGCGGTGGCTCTCCGGCCGCATCGCGAACCATCCCAACCACCACAGCGCCGGGAGAGTCGACATCACCGCCGGTCACCCCGGAGCCCACACCGCCGGCGGAGCCGACCATCAATACCACGGACATCACCGGCCCGCTGCGAGGCGCCGTCCTGGTGCAAGCGCTGCGTACCGGCGGGTTGGTGCTCTGGATGCGTCATACCGAGCGCGACGATCGGTCTGGAACAGTCACCCTCGAGCAAGCAGCCGCACATGACTGCGCCGCGCAGAGCACGCTGACCGACACCGGCCGCCAGCATGCCAAGCAGATTGGGGCAGCGATACGCGCGTTGCACCTGCCGATCGCCGCGGTGCGTACCGCTCGGCTGTGCCGCACCGAGACCACGGGGCGCTTGTTACGCATCGCTCCGATAACCACCGATGACCGGTTAGACGCCTCCAGCACCTGGGTAGGTCGCGGGGGTGCAGCAGCCCAGCAGCGCGCCACGCTGCAGGTCCTGGCCGAAGCACCACCGGCCGGCACGAACGTCGTGTTGGTGTCGAGCATTCTGGACATCCCCGCGCCACAGCCCGCCGTTCTGCACGACCTGGGTCCCGGTGAGACCGCTGTGTTCCGCCCCGGGCCGGCCGGAAAGGCCACCCTGCTGGCACGGATCGGGGAGTCCGCCTGGCCAACGCTGCTGCAGGCGGTGATCTCCCCGGCTCCAACTCCGGCGACGCGATGAACGCCAGCCATCCCCGAGCACAGAGGATGTCAGATCCGGCGGCTGCGCACAGTCCAGGTCTCGACCACGACGGTACGGCTGAATTGCATTAATGCTTCGCCGGGCTCCATCGTCGAGGGCGTCGGGATGATCGCGGATCCTCCCATCGCGGTGGACTGGCCCTGCGAGGTCAAAGCCCAACGCAAGCCGGCGTGGAGCAGCAGCCCGGCTGCGGTGGCCAGGGAGCCGATCACCGCGGGGTGCTGGCTTCCACGGCGTAGCCGATCGGGAAGCCCGCTGGAGTGCCATCGGGTGAGTCGCTGCGCCGCCCGACGGGTGCTTATCACTGGCCGCGCGGCAACCACAGCGGGCATGCTGGACCGGGTGTTGTGGTCGGAATCGTCCATGGCGCCCATCAAACCGCCAGAGCGCGAGTTTGGTAACTCCGCGCCCAGCCGGTGGTCGAGGAAATGTCCGGTATGGGATGGCCAGCTGCTCTCAGCGCCGAAGCTGTTCGCCGCACCGCGCAGCGCCAGGCAGACCTGCGTGCCCGGCTGCCACCCCGTCAGGTCATGGCGCTTTTGATGACGGCGAAGGGGGCACCGAAGGGATCGAGGAACATGGCCAGGCGGCCGATGCGTTCCGCGTCGGCGGGCGGAATGAGGACGGTGGCTCCGGCCTCAACGGCAATGGCGGCCGTGGCATCGCAGTCATGTACCTCGAAGTACGGATGCCACTCCGACCTGGATCCCGCGTCGATATTCTCCTGGGGCAGTTGCATTAGCCCGCCGTGGGCCGCCTCCTCGCCGGTGCCGGACGGGCGCAGGACCGAATAGATCAGGCCCTCGCCCATCTCCATATCGGTCGCCTGCCAGGAGAACACGGAGCGGTAGAACTCCTGCGCCGCAGCGGCGTCGATGGTGTAAAGCTCCGTCCAGAACAGAGCGCCAGGGGTGTTGACGGCTTCCAGGCCGTTGGTCTCGCTGGGCTGCCAGACGGCAAAGTCCGCGCCGGTGGGGTCGGTGAAGCCGGCCATCCGCCCGTAGGTGAAGACGTCCATCGGGCGGACGCGGGTGGTGCCGCCGGCCTCTTCCACAGTCTTGGCGGTGGCGTCGGCGTCAGGAGTGTGAAAATACACTGTCCAAGAGGCGTCCGCGCCCTCTTCGGTCAGCGGGCCGAGGCCTGCGACCGTCTTGCCGTCAAGCAGGAAGAAGCCGTAGCGACCCGCGTCCGGTCCGGCGGAACGGAACTCCCAGCCCAGGACGGCGCAGTAGAAGGCACAGCTCGCATCGAGGTCAGGGCTGCCCAGGTCGAGCCAGTTCGGAGCGCCCGGTAAAGATGTGATCGTCAGCATGGTGTGGCCCTTCGCCGTAGTTTTGGCCGTGGTCCCGGGGCCCGCCCGCCTCATCGACTGTCCCAGTTGATGCTCGGCTGCACGGTGCGCCAATTGTCAGGGCCGCAGGGTGGCGTGGGGCCAGGTTAGTCGCCATCGGACTCGGACGAAACGAAACATCAATCCACGAGTTGAGCTGGAGATGTCAGGTCTGCGGCATGCTGTGCGATGCAGAATCCCCAGCGAGAGGCGGTGAGGAGTGCTCGCAATGTGGCGGCGGTGGCCCGATATGAACAGCTCGGACCTGCTGGGCTGAACCATGCCGCGTCGAAAACTGCTGCTGCTGTTCGTGCTCATGCTCGCGGTGCTGGCGGCCCTGGGCGGGCTTAACCCGACCCCGCGCTCCGGCGCGCCCGTGCATCAATCTGGCACGCCAGAGCAACCCCGCGGGGCACCCCCCGGATCCGCCGTGCACGTGCTGCCCGATATGCCGGTAGTCACCGATCCGCACAACGTCTACGCCGCCGCCGGCGCCGGGATGCTGTCCGCTGCCGTGCGGCAGGACCGGCCACTGGTCTACGTGCCGCAGACCAATTCGGGCCAGGTATGGGTGATCGATCCGGCAACATTCGCGGTGCTAGCCCGCTACCCGGCGGGGCGGCAGCCGCAACACGTTGTGCCTGCCTACGACATGCGGACGCTCTACGTCACCGATTCCCGCGACAACCACCTGCTGCCTTTCGACCCGAAAACCGGGCTTCCCGGCCAGCAGATCCCCGTCATCGACCCGTACAACATGTATTTCACCCCGGATGGGAGGTATGCGATCTCGGTGGCGGAGGCTCGCCGCGAACTGGTCTGGTACGACCCGCACAGCTGGGCCCAGCGCGACGTTACGCCGGCCCCAGCCTGCGCCGGCATCAACCATGCCGACTTCTCTGCTGACGGTCGCACCGCCGTGTTCAGCTGCGAATTCGCCGGCGCAGTCGCCGTGGTGGACGTCGCCTCCCGCCAGCTGTTGCGGGTCATCCCCCTACCGGCCCGGCATACCCACATGGGCCCCCAGGACGTCAAGCTCGCGCCGGACGGCTCTGCTTATTACGTGGCCGACTGCGACAGCGGTGGGGTATGGGTGCTCGACCGCGCGGCGACGACGGTGCAGCGGTTTGTCCCGACCGGCCGCTGCGCGCACGGGCTCTACCTGTCCCGCGACGCCAAGCGACTCTTCGTTTCCAACCGGGGAGAAGGCAGCGTCAGCGTGCTCGACGCCGGCACCGCCGAACCGGTCACCAAGTGGAACATTCCCGGCGGCGGCAGCCCTGACATGGGCAATCTCACTGCCGATGGCACCCAGTTGTGGCTGTCTGGTCGTTATGACAACGCCGTCTACGTGCTGTCCACCGTCGACGGCGCGCTGATCCGGAAGATCCCGGTCGGTAGCGGCCCGCACGGACTGATCGTGTGGCCGCAACCCGGGCGCTACTCGCTGGGACACACCGGTATCACCCGCTGATACCCGGGCAACTGCCGACACAGACACAAAACCGTCTTCGGTCTTCGGTCTGCGCTGGACAAGGCCCAGAAGGCGGCAGGATAACGACATGGTCGTCGAGTTCCGCCCGAGCAGGTCCGACGAATCGCCCGGCCGAGAGCTGCTGCGCGAGCTCAACGACCTGTTCAACGCGCAGTACCCGGGCCGGGTCGTGCGCCCGGGCTCGGTCACGACGCCAGATGAGATGATGCCGCCCGAGGGCATCTTCCTGGTCGGGTACGAGGACGAGCGTCCCATCGCGGTCGGCGGCTTGCGCCGCCTGCAAGCAGGGATCTGCGAAATCAAACGGATGTATGTGGTCCCTGAGGCACGCTCCCGCGGAGTCGGCCGCGCGCTGCTGGCGGCGCTGGAGGACGCCGGCCGCAAGCTCGGCTACCGGCGCGTCCGGCTAGACGCGGGCCCGGCCCAGGTACATAGCCGCGTGCTGTTCGAAAAGACGGGTTACGTCGAGATTCCGAAGTACAACAACAACCACATCGCGGTTTACTTCGCCGAAAAGCAGCTTGAAACCGGCACGATGCTGGGTGATCCAACAGGTGACCGGCTCCTCGGCGGTAGCTGAGCGCAGCAAACATGTGTGGCGCGCTCCCCGTTTGGGTATGTCTTTGCACGACGCCGTAAGGAGGAGAGAGGGTTGAGACATGTTTTCCCCCACCGCGACCATGATTTCTCCCTCACCCGAGGACCGGGCACCGACTGTCCACCACCCCATGGCGCCGCTTGATCTCGTCGCCGACGCCGACGCCCAGCACGCCCGGCAGCTGCGGATTGCCTTGCAGAACTGGCTGCAGGCCGTGGGGGTGGAGAGGTCCTTGCGTGATGACCTCACCTTGGCTGCCTATGAAGCCCTGGCCAACGTCGTCGAGCACGCTTACCCGCCGGACCACCCCCGCCCGGTTATGCGGCTGGTAGCACGCCTGCATCAGGACAGCCTGCTGATCACGGTGGCCGACCAAGGCCGCTGGCGACCCCCGTCGACCGAAGCCAGTTACCGGGGCCGCGGGCTGACCGTCATGCACGCCCTGACCACTGACACCCAGCTGGAGCACACCGCGTGCGGCACCAAGGTGCACCTTCGCGCGGGGCAGCGGTAATGCACTTACCGGGCTGGAGCTGGAACCAGCACGCTACCCGCTAGAGCACCAGCTACCTGCAGAAATGTCCGCCGCGCCACCATCACCCTGCCCGCCCTCAACATCCGATCTCCTATCACAGCTCTGGCAGACGGAATCAAAATCAGGGCCAAGTCGAGTCTTCCGAACTTTTTCGTCATTCACGGGAGGGCGCGAGCGAGGTGACCCGAGCAGCCGATCCCGGCACCTCACGCACTGGAAGACGGCCAGCCGCGATGCGGCCGATACATCGACGTAAAGCACCGCAGCTAACCTGTCGCCGTGTCTCGACGCGCGAAGATCGTTTGCACGATTGGCCCGGCTACCGCAACCCCCCAAAAGATCCGGGCTCTGGTGGCGGCGGGGATGGATGTGGCCCGCCTGAATTTCAGCCACGGTACCCACGATGAGCACTCCCGGGTGTACTCGATGGTCCGGCGAGCCAGCGACGATTGTGGCAGGGCAGTCGGGATCCTGGCGGACTTGCAGGGGCCGAAGATCCGGTTGGGGCGGTTTGCGGCTGGCCAGGTGGACTGGCGCAGTGGCGATGTGGTGCGGGTGACTGTCGACGACGTCCCCGGCACTCACGACCGGGTCTCGACCACGTATGCCGGGTTGGCCGACGATGCCCGCGCAGGCGACGTCATGCTTGTCGATGACGGCAAGGTCGCCCTGCTGGTGCGCAAGGTCGAGGACCGCGATGTGGTCTGTGACGTTGTCGAGGGTGGCGCGGTCAGCGATCACAAGGGACTGTCGCTACCAGGAATGAACGTCTCGGTGCCTGCGCTGTCGGCTAAGGACATCGCCGATCTGGAGTTCGCACTACAGCTGCGGGTGGATCTGGTCGCGCTGTCGTTCGTCCGTTCGCCAGCTGATATCGAACTGGTGCACCGCACAATGGACCAGGTGCCGGGCGGCCGGCTGCCGGTGATTGCCAAATTGGAAAAACCTGAGGCGGTGGACAACCTCGAGGCGATCGTCCTGGCCTTCGACGGAATGATGGTCGCCCGCGGTGATCTCGGGGTGGAGCTGCCCCTGGAGAATGTACCGCTGGTGCAGAAGCGGGCCATCCAGATCGCTAGGGAAAACGCTAAACCGATCATCGTGGCCACCCAGATGCTCGATTCCATGATCGACAATGCTCGACCCACCCGAGCCGAGGCTTCCGACGTGGCCAACGCGGTGCTCGACGGTGCTGATGCGGTCATGCTGTCTGGGGAGACGAGCGTGGGTCGGTACCCGATCGAGTCGGTGAAGACGATGAGCCGCATCGTCGAGGCTGTCGAGTCCAGTTTTGCCACCGTGCCTCCGCTCAACCACGTGCCCCGAACCAAGCGTGGCGTGCTGGCTTACGCCGCCCGCGATATCGGTGAGCGGCTGGAGGCCAAGGCCCTGGTGGCATTTACCCAGTCTGGCGACACCGCCCGCCGGCTGTCCCGGCTGCACCCCCGCCTGCCGCTGCTGGCCTTCACCCCCGAACCCGCAGTGCGCAACCAACTGGCGCTGACCTGGGGCACTGAGACCTTTCTCGTCCCCCGCGTGGATACCACTGACGCGATGGTCCGCCTGGTCGACCAAGCGGTGCTGTCCATTGAGCGCTACGAGCCGGGCGATCTTGTGGTGATTGTGGCCGGATCACCCCCGGGCACCGTGGGCTCCACCAACCTGGTCCGGGTGCACCGCCTCGGCGAAGAAGATCTTGGCTGACGCCGGCCTGGATACCGGAAAGCGGTAACGCCTGGCTGCCGCGGCGGCGAGGGGATCGCGCTAGTCGAAGTGCGCCTGGTGAGGTTCGGTCAGTGCGTGAGTCAAACGTTGCCGCATGGCTGGGTGCATGCTCAACTCGGCCGCCTGCTCGGGCTCGAACCAGGCTGCGGCGGTGGTCTCCTGGTCATCAGGTTGGGCGTCGCCGGCCGTGCTGACGGCGTGGAAGCAGACCGCGAACTGCTGGTAAATGGCCTCCTCCTGGGGGTAAACCAGCACATGGGCCGGATCGCTGTACACCCCGGCAACCCCGGTGACCCTGATGGCCACTCCGGCTTCCTCGCCAACCTCCCTGATCACTGCCGTGGAGGCGGACTCACCGACTTCGATCCGGCCACCCGGCAACTCCCAGTACCCATCATCGGCGCGGCGGACCAGGAGGATCCGGCCCAAGCTGTTGCGCACGACGGCGAACGCAGCGGGTAGCAGTTCCTGCGCCTCGGGTGCAGCGAAATCGTGGAAGTACTCGGTGCGCGCCATGTATCTGATCGTTAGGGGCCTAGACATCGCCAGACAACAGCCGCGAGCTTAACGAAAGGTAAACGATCACTGAGCTCCACTCTCCGTTGCTGGCTCTGCCGTTGTGCCCCTTGCTTGCGGCGCCCACCGCAGCGTGAAGGCAGATTAGACGCAGGATCGACCGGGAATCCAGTTGCCTGCTCGTGCGGCCCGTAGAGATCGCTCTATCAGCTGCTTCAGATGACTGCTGTGGCCCACCGCTGGGCGTCGCGCCCTGCCGGTGGAAAGCAGCCGGAAGGAACCCAGCCGGTGACTACCGTGCCCGATCCGGCTCGTTGGGAAGCAAACCAGCTGACCAGCAGCCCGCAGCCGGCGTGGAAACTCAGCGTGCGGCACTACCCGGCGGCCGGCATCTGCGCGGTGGTGGTCGAAGGCGAACTAGACCTGCTCACCGCGCCATTGCTGGAGCAATGCTTCCGCCAGCAGCTCCATGCCGCGCCAGCGCATCTCATCGTGGACCTGGAGTCGGTGCGCTTTGTGGGCTCTAGCGGGCTGAATTGCCTGGTGCGTGCCCGCCAACTCATCCAAGCCAAAGGGATGCGGTTGCATCTTGCCGGCCTGAGCAGCCAGGCGGTGGCGGTTCCCATGACAATCACCGGCCTGGCGGGAGTGTTTAGCACCTATCCCACCCTGGCCCACGCCATGATGCAGCTGGTTGGACGTCCCGACGCGACGTCACCGCAGGTGGTGCCGCCGCTGGCATTCACTGCATTCTGGCGGTGCCTGCTGGGCAGTGTGTGGATCCTGGAACTGTGCGAGTTCGATGCTGGTGGCGAGCACGGAACGATCATGGACTGGATCAACTCCGGGGTGCCGGCCACGCGGCCAGCACCGGACACGGCCCAGGAGCTCCTGGCCGCCCATGACCTCTGGGTGTTCCCCGATGCCGCTCAGGGGCCCGCCACCGGTGGCCGGCACCGAATCGGCTATGCCTGTGCCGACGCCGAACTGGTGGTGACGGCACACCTGATACGAGACGATGCCGCCGAGGCCGGGCTGAACCCGATAATGCTGGCCGCCTGGGTCGTGGCCGGATATTCCACCACCACCGCCGCGGGATGGATCCGCGCTGGCTGCTCATTTCCGCACTGACTTCCTGGGCGACTGCCCGGTATGCGGATCGTGGGGCAGCAGCTCCAGGCGGATTTCTGAAGCCCCCAGTGGAACAACGCGGACCTCAGCCATACCCAGGTCGTAAGCGATCGACGTTGCGCGGGCCGAGAAATCCTCAGGTGACTGGCCCGGCAGGATGTGCATGTCTACTGCCAGGGGCGGCCCGGGATGCACCGAAACCACCCGCGGAATGTGGTAAATACGACCGGCGCTGATACTGAAGTCGTCTTCGATCAGTCCCAGCCCAGTGATGATTTCCTCCACCCGCTCAGCAAGCCGATCGTACGCAGCCTGGTGGCGTTGCTCGGCGTCACGAGTGTGTCGCCGCTCCAGTGGGTGCCGTAGCCGCGACAGCCATGGGGTCTGCTCCACCATGGTCTGCTCAGCGCCGCCTCCACGCCGGTGCTTGATCACCACATCGGGTCCGTGCGGCAGCAGGCTCTCCTGACGGGTGTCGGACCAGTGCACCCGGTAGACCACGCCACCGGGTTCGTTACGAACCTCCCGGATCTCCCCCTCGCGCACTGGCCCGTGCGATGCCCGCGGAATGATCATGATTTCGTCGCCGATACGACCGGTCATCGATACCTCCCATGTCTGGCCCGCGACTCCCCGTCCAGCATGTGCGTGCTGCCATGGATCGCGATAGGGCTTGGGAGTGCCGGAGACGGGAGTCACCCCACCGCAAGCCGTCAGTAGTCCTCGGTGACCACATTCTGGAGGGGCTCACCGGCCGTGTAGCGCCGGAGCTGGTCGCCGACCAGCTGGTAGGCCGGGGCGAGCATGCCGTGCACCGAACCGGCGACGTGCGGGGTGAGCAGCAGCCCGGGCGCGTCCCACAGCGGGTGGTCGGCCGGCAGCGGCTCCGGGTCAGTGACGTCGAGCGCTGCCCGGAGCCGCCGGGACTGTAGCTCGGCGAGCAGTGCCGCGGTGTCCACGACGGGCCCTCGAGCGGCGTTGACCAGCAGTGCCCCGTCGCGCATCCGGGCCAGGAACCGGCTGTCCACCATGCCCCGCGTCGCGGCGGTAAGCGGCACCAGCAGCACCACCACATCGGCATCCTGCAGCAGCCACGGCAGGTCCGTCACCGGGTAGACCCCATCCCGGCGGCGGCGGGCGACCCGGACAAGGGTGGCGCCGAACGGCTCCAGCCGGCGGCAGACCGCCTCGCCGATGTCGCCGGCACCAACGATCAGCACCCGCTTGCCGGCGAGCGTTCCGGTGTCGGTGTGGTCCCAACGGTGACCGCCTTGCGCCAGGGTGAATCGTGGGAACTCGCGCAATGACGCCAGGATCGCGGTGACCACCCACTCCGACGTCGACCCCGTGTGCACCCCCCTGGCGTCGCACAGCGTCACCCGCGCCGGCACATGGTCAACCCATACCTCTGCACCCGCGGACATGAGCTGGAGTAAGCGAAGGCCAGTCAGGTTCGGGAGTTGGGCAACGATGTCTGGCCCGGGCAAAAACGGCGGCACCCAGGCCTCGACCTGCGCTGGATCTCCCGGTGTAGGGCCGCGGCCATCCCAGACCGACAGGTGGACGCTGCCGGGCAGGGCACCGAGCGCGCCGAGCTGTTCGCGGTACGGGATCCACACCTCCACCCGGTCGGGGTGCAGGACCGGGTCACGCAGTACCGCAACTCCCCGCGAGCCGGCAGTCATCTTTGCTTGCGCATCCATAAGGTAGGCGTCCTTCCGGCAAGCTACGGCAATCACCGCCAGGACCCGTCCTGGCGGTGTTGCTCACGCTGCCTGCCTGGTTGCGGATCCCGGTGGTGCGGCTGGGGTCATCAGTTGTCAACCAATCTGGCGCCGCAGCGATGCCACCAGAATCCAGATTGCCGCTAGCGGGTAGCCACATGAGTCTCCGCGGGTTCCCGTCGCGGTGTCCCGCGCGGGAACCATCAGCCTGCTGCCGGCGTACAGCGCTCCGTTGAAGGCGCGGCCGAAATCTACGTCGTCGATCGGGTACCCCCGAACAGCTGGAAAGGCAGGCGAGCTCGGCGCCATCCCGGTTGGCGACCGGCAGACAGCGAGACTGCGGAGCGCGGCCATGCGCCACGTCGGCATGACGCTGCCCATGGCGTAGCTGACCGGAAACCGTCACCAGCGCGGTCGCTTCCCTCGCCACCCGCAGGCAGCCGCTGCGGCAAACCCGTCTTCCCGTGGCGGTCGCTGTCGCGCTCGCGGCCGGCACCGCCGCCGGTGCTGGGCTGCTCGCCGGCGATGCTGCCTGCCCTACCAGTGCGCGCTCTGGCGGCCGTCATCGCCGCCGCGATAACGGCGGGAACGGATCAGGAGCCGGCCCTCAGCGCCGGCTCCTCAGCACCAACAGCAGCCCGCCGACGAGGGCGGTGTTCTTCAGGAACTGGATCTGTTGGGCCTTCCGTTCGGCGCCGTCGAAGTGCCAGTAGGCGTGCCCGGCCACGGTGGTCGGGATCATCGAGGCGATGAGCCCCAGAGCAGCCAGCCGGGGGAGCTTGTCAAGGGTCAATGCCGCGCCGCCGGCCACCATCGCCGCGCCATTGGCACGCACGGCCAACTCGGCGTTGGGCAGGCCGAGCCCCGCCGCCTTGTCAGCCCGGGCGCCGGGATCGATAGCGGCGTCGTACCCGAGTTTGATGAACGTGGCGCCGAGCAGCGCCTGCCCCGCACGCCGCTCCAGCCGATCGATCACTCCCATGCCCGTACCCTACTGCGATCGCACTTACGCGCAGTCTGGATGCAGACTGCGCTAAAAACGTGCCTCAAAACAGCAGTCTGCATCCAGACTGCGCAGCTCGCATCTTTCAACGGATACGGCCGACCGGGCCCATAGCGTCTACTGGACCGGAAAAGCTATCTGACCATATGGCGTCTGCAACGTGGTGTAAGTGGTAAAAACAGATGCCAGGCCGCCACCAACGGTGCCGGGTGCCCCCGGGGTGCTGGGGATTGCTGTGGATACCGGCGCGGCACTCGCCACGCCAGCACCCAAGAAAAGAAATCCGGCGAGTGCAATGATGGGCACCAGAATTTGAGTGACAAGTCTGCGCATGCATGTCTCCAGAGCGAGTAATCTGGCACGATCTGATCTGAGTGCGAGAATTGTGCGCACGGCGAATTGTGGACCTAGGTAGCGCAATCAAGGAGACTCCGTAGAGAATTGTGGGTCTCCTAGGTAGTGCAGTCAAGGTGGTTACCGACTACTTAGCTCGAAATTGTTGCACGGAGACTGAAACCGCTGTCGCTCGACCAAAGACCGAACACGAGATTCCCGCTGGTGAAGCAGGCGCTGCCACGTCGGTTCACGGGAGTCACCACGTCGCGTAAAGGAATCCTAACGAAGGGTGCGCAATCCGACTCATTAAGACAACTACAGCTTGTGACTACCCCAAGGCCATTCGTGGATTTTACTTAGCCTCAAAGAGGTGTTCCGGATATCGTGAAGCGCCCGCGAACGGTGCAAGCCGGGTGCTGCTCGTCACCGGCCGGGCAGCGCGCATCGATGACATCTGCCGGGATGGCGCGCGCTGTCCCTTCGTTGCTGTCGATCAGCGAGGTCGGGCGTCGCTTGCTTGAGGCCTGCCGAGGCGGAAACGAGCGTCCCAGCAGGAGGCCAGGGACGAATCCCGTCGCCGGATCGTGCCGGAACTCGACGCCAGCTACATGATGAGGCCATCCGCATGTCGATCTCGTCGAGTTCACGGCACACGCGCTGAGCCGATCCGCCGTCAACGTACCGGTCGCCGGTGCGTCTGGACTGCGGTAAGCACCACTGCGAGAAAACCACTGGCAGGAATGCCACCGGGGGTGAGCGGTAACACTGGGCCCGATTGGCGAGTCGATCGAGTAGGGACGATGGCGATGAGCATCCCGACGGTGCAGCCAGCAAATCGTGCTCGCCGGCGGACCGGGGGTACTCAATATCGCGCGAGCCAAGGTGCGCAACATCCCGTGCCCGGCCATTGTGAACCTGAGAAACAAGAGCCGGCGGAGGAGCGATGCGGGTTGCACTGTTCACCACCTGTCTCGTTGACGCGCTGTTTCCCGATGCCGGCCGGGCGACTGTAGAGGTGCTGGAGCGCCTGGGGCAGCCAGTGGAGTTCCCGCTGGAGCAGACCTGCTGCGGGCAGATGCACGCCAACAGTGGCTATTTCGACGTTGATCTCGTGCGCCGGTACGTAGAGGTGTTTTCCGGCTATGACGCGGTGGTGGTGCCCTCGGGCTCGTGTGCGGCCAGCATCCGCCACCAGCATCCCATGATCGCGCGGGCGGCGGGCGAGCACTGGCTCGCCAAGCGGGCGGAGGCGATAGCAGCGAAGACGTTCGAATTGTCCCAGTTTTTGATCGACGTGGTAGGCACCGACGACGTCGGTGCACATTTCCCGCACCGGGTGACCTACCACCCGACGTGCCATTCGATGAGGATGCTGGATGTGGGGGATCGGCCGCTTCGATTGCTGCGCAACGTGCGCGGCATCGACCTCGTCGAACTGCCGCGCTGGGATGAGTGTTGCGGGTTCGGCGGCACGTTCTCGATCAAAAACCCCGACGTGTCGGCAGCGATGCTGGCCGACAAGATGGAAGCGGTGATCGGGACCGGCGCGGAGGTGCTGTGCGCTGGGGATCGTTCCTGCCTGATGCACATCGGCGGCGGCCTCGACCGCATCCGGGCCGGGGTACGCACCCTGCACCTGGCAGAGATCCTCGCCAGCACCGAAACCGGCTACCACCAAGGCCAACTGCCCACGGTCACCACGGAGACCGCGGAGACCGCGGAGACCGCGGAGACCGCACGATGAGCGCGGGCGAGACCATCTGGGTGGACAACCCGCCGTTTCCGGCGAATGCCAGGCGGGCGGTGAACGACGCGCAACTGCGCCGCAACATCCGCAACGCGACCAGCACGATCCGCCAGCGACGCGCCACGATGGTCGAGGAACTGCCGGACTGGCAGCAGCTGCGCACTGCCGGCGCGGCGATCAAGGATGAGGTGCTGGCACGCCTCGATCGCTACCTGGAGCAGTTCGAGCAGGCCGCGACGCAGCGTGGCGCCCACGTCCACTGGGCCCGCGACGCCGACGAGGCCAACTCCATCGTCGGCTCGCTGGTGGCCGCGACCGGCGAGCGCGAAGTGCTCAAGGTCAAGTCGATGGTGACCCAGGAGATCGGGCTGGTGGGCGCCTTGGCCAAGCGGGGCATCAGCGCCTACGAGACCGATCTGGCCGAACTGATCGTGCAGCTGGGCCGCGACCGGCCCAGCCACATCGTCGTCCCGGCGATCCACAAAAACCGCAGCGAGATCCGGAAAATCTTCCTCAACGAGATGGGCGACGCCCCGGCTGATCTGTCCGATGACCCGCACGCACTGGCCGAAGCCGCCCGCCAGCACCTGCGGCGCAAGTTCTTCCAAGCCAAGGTGGCGATCAGCGGAGCGAACTTCGCCATCGCGCAGACCGGGTCACTGCTGGTGGCCGAATCGGAAGGCAACGGCCGCATGTGCTTGACCCTGCCGGAAACCCTCATCTCGGTGGTCGGGATCGAGAAGCTCTTACCGACCTTCCGCGATCTGGAAGTCTTCCTGCAGTTGCTTCCCCGGTCCTCCACCGGCGAGCGGATGAACCCGTACAACTCGGTCTGGACCGGGGTCACCCCGGGCGACGGCCCGCAGCAGGTGCACATCGTGTTGCTCGACAACGGTCGCACCAAGGTGCTGCGCGACCACATCGGGCGCCAGGCGCTGCGCTGCATCCGTTGTGCGGCGTGCTTGAACGTCTGCCCGGTCTACGAGCGCACCGGCGGGCATGCTTACGGCGCCACCTACCCCGGGCCGATCGGTGCGGTCCTGACCCCGCAACTGGTCGGGGTCGAGCACGCCGCGACGCTGCCGTTCGCGTCTTCCCTGTGCGGCTACTGCTACGAGGTCTGCCCGGTCAAGATCGATATCCCGACCGTGCTGGTCAAGCTGCGCCACGATGTGGTCAAGGCGGAGCGAGCCTCGCCGGAAAGCGTCCTGCTCACCGCCACAGGCGCGGTGATGAAGGGGCGCCGTCGCTGGACGCTGGCGCTGCGGCTGGCACCGCTGATGCGCTTGTTCCGTCACGGTGGCCCGCCACCGATCTCCCGCTGGACCGCAGTCCGTGACCTGCCCGAGCCGCCACGCCAATCGTTTCGCGACTGGTGGGTCACCCGCTCTGCAACGAGCAAGCAAGCGGATCAGCGGTGAGCGCCCGCGACGAGATCCTCACCCGGGTTCGGGAGGCTATCGCGCCGGTACCGGCACCTGCCGCGGACCTCACGCGCGACTACCGCACCCGCACCGGCGACGGGGTTGACACGTTTATCGCCCGCTTGCGCCATTACCAGGCGCAGACGCACCGTGTTCCGGAAAGCGAACTCGGCCGCACGGTTGTTGCCACGCTGCGAGAGCGCCACGCACACCTGATCGTGGCACCAGAGGGCATACCGCGGGATTGGCTGGTGGGCCTGGAGCCGCTGCACGACACCCCGCCCCTGGACCCGCAGACGCTTGACGGCGCCGGCGCGGTGGTAACGACCTGCGCCGTCGCCATCGCGCAGACCGGGACCATCGTGCTCGACGGCAGTACCGGCATGGGCCGGCGAGCGCTGTCCCTCGTGCCCGACTACCACCTGTGCGTGGTGCGCACCGACCAGATCGTCAGCTCGGTCCCCGAGGCGATCGCCAGGCTTGATCCGCTACGGCCGCTGACCTTCATCTCCGGCCCATCGGCCACCGTCGACATCGAGATGGTGCGCGTCGCCGGGGTGCACGGACCGCGCCGCCTTGAGGTCATCATCGCCGGCTAGCCACCAGGGGGGAAACGACGTGACCGCACTTCTCGCGACCGCCGGCGGTGCCTTGGCTTCGGTTGATCAAGATTACCTACTGCAGGCGCGGCAGATGCAAGCGCTGTCGCTGGCCGTGCACATACCTCTGGTGTGCTTCGGGATCGCCTTTCCCGCGATGGTCCTGTTCTGCGAGTGGCGCTACCTGCGCACCGGCGACACGCTGTTTCGCGTGCTCGCCCGGCGCTGGTCGAAGGTGATGCTGGCACTGTTCGCCGTCGGCGTGGTGACGGGGACGATCCTGAGCTTCGAGTTCGGGCTGCTGTGGCCCGCCTTCATGGCCAATTTCGCCAACGTGTTCGGGCTGGGGTTCACGCTGGAAGGTTTCTCCTTCTTCATCGAGGCGATCTTCATCGGGATCTATGTCTACGGCTGGGACCGCCTGCCACCACGGCTGCATTTCCTGTCCGGCATTCCGGTGGCGATCGCCGGGGTGACCGGCTCGCTGTTCGTCATCTCCGTCAATGGCTGGATGAACCATCCCGGCGGGTTCACGCTCCAGGAGGGCCGCGCCGTCAACGAACACCCATGGTCAGCGTTGTTTGGCAACTCCTTTTTCTGGCACGAGTTCGCGCACATGTACTTCGCCGGTTACATCGTCGCCGGTTTCCTTGTCGCCGGCGCCTATGCCTGGGCTTTTCTGCGCGGTCGCTGGGGCCGTTACGAGCGCACCGCGCTGACGGTGGCGCTGTCGGCCGCGGCGATCGCCGCACCGCTCCAGGTCGTGATCGGCGACTGGGCCGCGCGCGAGGTCGCCAGCGCCCAGCCGACCAAACTGGCCGCGCTGGAGGGACTCGGCCAGACCACCCAAGGGGCGCCGGAGCACCTGCTGGGCTGGTACAACGGCCACGATGTCGTCTACGGCATCGAAATCCCCCGCCTGCTGTCCCTGCTGGCCTTCCATGATCCGAACGCCACTGTCCAAGGCCTCAACGCAGTACCGATCTCAGACCAGCCGCCGGTCAACGTGGTGCGCTTCTCCTTCCAGACGATGGTCGGGATCGGCACCCTGCTGGCGCTAATCGGCGTGGTGTACCTCTACATCCGGTTACGCCACCGCCGCCTGCCTGGCTCGCCCTGGTTTTACCGGGCCGTGGTGTTGGCAGGTCCCTTGTCGGTGATCGCGCTGTGGGCCGGTTGGACCACCACCGAGGTCGGGCGCCAGCCCTGGATCATCTACCACGTCATGCGCACCACCGACGCCGTCACCGAGGCGCGCGGTATCCCCGTCGGCTACGGCACGCTTATCGTGGTCTACCTGGCACTGGCCGCCGGGGTCGCCTGGCTGCTGCGCCGTTTCAGCCGCGTGCCACTCGAGGGAGACCAGGATGGCTATCGGGATGGCTGAAATCCCGATGGCGTTCATCCTCGCCGGCCTGGCCGCCTACACCGTGCTGGCTGGCGCGGATTTCGGCGCTGGCCTGTGGACACTGCTGGCCGGGGGCGGACCAGCCAGCCGGGCGAAGATCCGCGACCACGCGCGACATGCGATGGGGCCGGTCTGGGAAGCCAATCACGTCTGGCTGATCTTCGTGCTCGTGGTGTGCTGGACCGCCTACCCGGTGGTCTTCGGGTCGATCATGTCCACGCTGGCGATACCAGTGTTTCTTGCCGCAGTCGGGATCATCCTTCGTGGGGCGTCTTACGCGCTGCGTGGCCAGCTCGAGGCAGCCCGCGGCCAGCACCCGATCGAAAACGTCTTCGCGCTGTCCTCGATCCTGACCCCATTCGCGCTGGGTACCGTTGTGGGCGCAATCGCGTCCGGCCGGGTTCCGGTCGGCAACGCCGCCGGCGACCCCGTCACCAGCTGGCTCAATCCCACCTCGGTGGTCATCGGTGGGCTTGCCGTGGCCACCGGCGGTTACCTCGCCGCGGTCTACCTCGCCGCCGACGCACACCGGCTGGGTGAGCGGACGCTGGAGGTGGACTTCCGCGCCCGCGCCCTCGGCTCCGGCCTGTGCGCAGGTGGGCTCGCGCTGGCTGCCCTGGCCGTCGTCCGCTCCGACGCCGCCGCCCTGTTCCATGGCCTGACCAGTGATGGTGGCATCGCGGCGGTCGGCGTCTCAGCCGCAGCGGGCCTGACGACTCTGTTCCTGGTCTGGCGCCGCCGCTTCGGCCCGGCCCGCGCCTCGGCAGCGTTGGCCGTCGCCGCGATCGTTGCCGGCTGGGCCCTGGCCCAAAGGCCCCGCGTACTGCCCGGACTCACCATCGATCAGGCCGCTGCCAGCCGCTCCTCGCTGCTGGCCACCATCATCGCCGTCGCTTGCGGTGCAATCCTGCTGGTGCCCTCGCTACTGCTGCTGTTCCGCCTTGTGCTGCGGGGCCACCTCGACCCCGCAGCCGCCCCCGGTGCGACCGTCCCCGCCGCGCCGCACGCGCCACGGAAACGGCAGACACACCTGCTCGCAGCCTTCGCTGCCGCCACCTTCCTCGTTGGCACAGGTGCGACCGTCCTGGCCGATGCCGGTTGGGCGCGCGCCCTGGGAGTCATCTGCCTATTCGCTTGCGCCCTGTCCACTTTCGCCCTCGTAACGGCAGAACCGGACCCTTCTCGCGAGGCTATGCCTCCCAGAAACCGAGGGTGATCGTCGTCGCGTGCTGGCTACCACCACGGTCCTGGAACCGCGCTGAAGGGGTGCGTCACCTCTGTTACCTCACTGAGGCATGCCGTCCTGGTAAAGCTGCGTCACGGCAGAGATGTCAGAGTCGTCGAGACCCTGAGCCGCTGCCTTTTCATAGAGCTGCTGCACGATCGTGGCACCCGGCAGGTCCACATCGGCCTCCCGAGCGATATCGATGGCCAGGCCGGCGTCCTTGGCACCCAGCACGGTGGTCCACCAGGGATCCTGCGAGCCGGTCAGGACACCTTCGAACCGGTTCTTCAGCCCTGGCGCAAGCAAGGGACTGCTACCCAGGAGCTCGCGCAGCTGGTCGTCGGTGAGACCACCGCTGCGGCCCACGGCAAATGCCTCCGCCAGGGCAATGACTTGCGTCAGCAGCAGCAGGTTGCTCGTGAGCTTGGCGGCGAGCGCCAGCGACGCGGTGTCATATCGCCGGACAGTGCTGGATAGCGACGACAAGGCTGGAGCGAGACGGTCGATGAGATCACCGTTGCCGCCGGCGAGGTATACCGCTTGGCCTGCGCGTACTGCGAGGGGGCTGCCAATCACGGGCACCGCAAGGAAACGGCCGGGGAAGGCCTCGGCGAGCTCGCCACTCAGTACTGGCGACACCGTCGAGCAGTCGGCATAGATGGTCTTATGGCCGATCGCCGACAGCAGCTCCCCCAACGCCACGCTTCTGACGGCGTTGTCGTTGGCCAGCATGGTGATCGCGACGTCGACCCCGCCCACAGCGTCGGCGACGCTATCTGCTTCCCGACCACCCGCGGACACGATCTCGCCGGCCTTACCCTTCGACCGGTTCCACACCGCCACCCGGTGGCCGCCCTCGAGCAGCCTCCCCGCCAGCGCGCGACCCATCCGACCCATGCCCAACACCGCAATGTCCATGCCGGCCTCCCCGACGATCCTGGAAGCTGACCTGTCCCGCCAGATCAGCTATGACCCTCGTACTCCAGACTGGCCCATGAACGCTCATCCGTCTTCCACACCAGCACCCAACGGGACTACCCACCGGGGCCGTCATTCGCGGATACCTGCTAGGTGCCACGGCGTTGATCGGGCTCCCTCGCGAAATAAGGCGGTAGAGCGGTGGAGAAGTGCCCGCAGCGGTGACGGGGCAGCGTCGGGCAGCACCCGCAAATCCACTGACGGCAAGCCGGCGACAATCACCAGCCGATCAAGCTGCCCGATGAGGGTCTCCACCGCCCCGAAATGCACTGTCAACGCGGCTTGTCCGAGCACGATCCGCACTTGCCGACGTGGCTCGTACAGCAGTGCCTGACGTTTGACCCGCTCAGCGATCAACCCTTCCACAGCATGAGGGGTTGCACCCACCAGCACCGGACCACCTGGGGCGGTCAACATCTCCCGGGCATAAGCCGCGGTTTGCACGATGCTCGGCAACCATGAGCGAGAGATCGACCTGGTTTGTGCGGTCGATGGGCGATGCCGACACCCACCGCGGGTGTACAGCCCGGCGACCCGATCCGTGCACGCGCTGTGTGGGATCGAGTCCAGCCCGTCCCGGTGGGCTGGCCGCCCAGATCGGGTCCGCTGCCCGGTAGCCCACCCGACCCCGAGCAAATCTGTCCGCAGTGCCACAACCGGCACCTACCAAACGGCAAGGCAGGCTGGTGAGCACGGAATGGGCCGCTCGCGCAGCTCATGGGTGGGCTCATCACCCGTCCCAGCCGTGAACTCGACCAAAGCGCCATGTGAGCGGCCGTGAAACGTCGCTGGTGTCGAGTTCACGGAACAGCGACCGTGAAGCGGCTGCCGCCCTTGGCGCAGGGTCCGGCCATCGGCACGCTGGCAGACCGCGGATCGAGCAGCTGCCGGAACGTGCCACAGCCCGTTTCAGGGATTACTTCCGCAGCTCAGGCCGTTATTCGTCCGGGAGCGGGTCGGACCGGCGGCGCGGAGCGAACCCACCGACCCCATTCGCCCCGCTCACAGCATCGGAACGAATCACCTCGGCTGCCCTTTGCGACCGCTCCGGGCGCGGGCAGCCACCAGCGGACAGCTCCCGGGACGAGCCCCCATGGGTCCCGGTTGTAGCGGTCCGCTCCCCGCCCCGTAGCACGCCGTCGACGGCGGTGCGCGCCCGAGGCGGGTCGACTTCCTGGCTATTTACCGGGCATCCCGAACGGATGGTCTGGTGATGCCCTACTCGCTCGACCACGCCTACGAGGCCGCAATGATCTCCGGCCGGTACATTTGCACGTACAGGCTGCGTCCATCTTTCCGTGCAAAACTGACCTGATGCAGCGGCACGGGGCGCTGGCGGAACTGCGCACCATGCTCAGCGGAGCCGATCCCGGCATGGTACGGCTCCGGCTCGCCGGGATCGGCACAGCATCGATGATGCTCGCAGCCGCTATCGGCTCCGGCGCACGTTGGCTCAGCGGCCAGCCGGTGACTGTGGTGCTGGTGGCGGCAATGCTCGCGATGATCAGCAACTTCGCGGTGAACGAACCTGACCTACCCCGGCTACGGGTTACGACGCTGCTGATGCTCGTCCCCGCGCTGGCCTCGCTCACAGGCGGGGCGCTGCTGGCGTCGCATCACCTCATTGCCGACCTCGTCTTCGTCGCCGTCACGACAGTCGCGATCTACATCCGCCGCTTCGGCACGCGTGGGTCCGCGCTCGGCATGGCCGCGTTCCAACCGTTCTTTCTCGCCCAGTACCTGCATGTCACCGTCGAGCAGCTGCCATGGTTGCTGGTCGCTGCGACCATTGGCATCGGTTCGACGCTGCTGCTGCGCGGGTGGGCCTTCGCCGAGCGTCCCGAACGGACCCGCGAGCGGCTGATCCGCGCGTTCCGCGCGCGCCTGCATGCCCTTGTCGAGGAGGTCGCGGATCTACTGAGAGCTGCGCCGCAAGCAGTCGAGGACACGCTGTACGACGTCGAACGCCAGCGCGCCCGGCTCAACGAGGCTGCACTGCTCCTGGGCGAGAACCTGGAGCGAAATGCGGCTGACCCCGCAGAAGGCTCGCCGCGCGCAGGGCAAGGCCCGCGAGAAGGGCCAGACGAAGGGGCAGATCAAGGCCCAGAGGAGTCCGGCCGCGAAGGCCGGGAGCTTCTCCTCGCGTTCCTGGACGCCGAGCTTGCCGCCGAGCGTCTGGCTGTGGCGGCCGAGCAGCTGGTGCAGCATGAATCACTGATGGATGAGCGCAATCGGCGCGCCCTGCTGGCAGGAGTCGATCGTCTCGGAGCGGCGTCCGCGACCGGCATCCTGCCGGGAAGCGTCCACGGACTGCTCGACGGGGCCAAACGCAGCATCTGGGCGCTGGCCACCGAGACCGTCGGGCAGAACGACCGTGCTCAGCGAGTAGCGTTTGCGGCCATCCGGCTCGCGGATGCGCTAGCGACAGTTCTGGGCATTGACGGGGCGGCCCCGGCGAGGGACCACGAGCTAGCTCGCCCGCCGATGGACCAGCCCGCCGATGGACGGGTTCCCGCAACCGAGTCCGGCGGCCCGGACGGGCCAGCAAGCTCGGAGTCTGGCATCGACGAGGGCGCGGCGCCCGGAACCGACGCTCAACGCCCTCAAGGCCTGGCGCTGAGCACCCGCCAAGCCCTGCAGGTCGGCATCGCAGCCAGCCTGGCGATCGTGATCGGTGAGCTGGTGTCGCCAGCACGCTGGTACTGGGCAGTGCTGACCGCATTCATCGTGTTCGTCAACACCAGCAGCCGGGGTGATGTGCTCAGCCGCGGTTGGCAGCGCCTCGTCGGGACTATCGGTGGTGTGCTTGCCGGTATGGGGTTGGCTGTCCTGGTCAGTGGTCACGAGCTGGCGGCCCTTCTGGTGTTGTTCGGCTGCGCTTTCCTGGCGCTGTACCTGGCGCGCGTCTCGCAGACGCTGTTTGCGTTATGGATCACCGCGGTGCTGGCTGTGCTCTACGGGCTGATCGGCCAATTCAGTGTCCAGACGTTGGTCCTTCGGATCGAGGAGACCGCCGTCGGCGTGGCAATGGGCATGCTCGCCGCGTACCTCGTGGTGCCGAAACGGACCCGGGAGGTATTCGGTGAAACCCTTGACGAGATGGTGGCCACTGCGGACGCGGCGCTGGCCGGGTCGGTCGAGCGCATCCTCGGCCGTGAGCCCGCCTACCCGCTGGCGCAGCTCACCCGGGATCTACACCAAGCCTTGCGCACGCTACGCGAGCGGGGCAGGCCGCTCGACAACCCGCTGCCGTGGCGGCGTGGGCGGTCCAGCTACCAGCGCACGCTACGGATGCTCACCGGCGTCGAGTATTACGTCCGCCGCCTGGCCCGCGTTGCCGACGAAATCCGTGAGCCGGGGTGGGCGCCGACCCTGCGGCCAGCCGCCGCCCGCGTCCGGGCCAACCTCGATGCGCTGCGCCAGCTGCTGCAACACCACCCGACCGAGCAGATCGCCTCCGCCCAAGACCTGGTCGATGCAGCGGAGGCCTACGCCGCGCACATCCCGGACCCAGACCGCCGCGTCACCTTGCTCAATGCCATCCGGCTGCTGCGCCGCATTGACCAGATCGTGGTGAAGTTCGCCACCGACCTCGGCGGTGTTGACGCGACGACGCAGCCGCAGAGCTTGCCAACCAACGCCTAGCATTGGAGCGCGATTGCTACAGCTTTGGCAGCCACCTGGATTGAGATCCACTATTACCCGGAGAGGGAAATCGTCGCCGCATGACCCGACGCAAACGTGCGGCATCACCTCTCAGAGTAGACGTAGAAAGTATCCCTTGCCCCGCCCGCATAACCATCGATCCAACACTTCAACATCACTACGCAGTGATTCATAAATCTTCCACTGTTAGACACGCGAAAGCCTGTTGATCAACGCCGACGCTGGGCGCGAAGGGCTCCAGGGCAGCGAGTGAAGACATCCTGACGGCAGAGCAGCTGGCTCGATGCACGTACAAGCGTGCGTACAAATGCGCGTAACGCTCACATCGAAATTGCAAAATTTGCATCCTGCGTTGACACCTGGGATCGTAGGTCAAGCACGTTCTTTGAATTAAAAACAGAGGTGGCGAGACAGGCCACAGGGCATTATTTCCAATAAACGTGGCGCTCGACGCGCTCATTCAAGGTACGTCACGCCGCCTGCAGCAGATGGCCATCGATCAAGGACATCATGCGCCAGATGGCGCGCCGAGGCGATCCCGCGCAGCCCTGGACCGGCAACCGAAGAGCCCCCGGCTGGTCACCTCGCTGCCAGCCGCAGGCGTGGGGAACACCTGCCCAGATGTCAGCGTCGAAGCTGCTCCAGTCAGGCATGTACGCGCATTGACCGCGCACCATCCCCTCGCTATGGTGCGCCATGCTCTGCAACTTGCACGTGCTGCCCTTAGGTTGGTGACAGGTTGGTGGGGACACCTTCCTCCAGTCCGGATCCCCCCGGCGACACGCGGCGGCTGAAAAGCCCTACCGCGCTGCGTGTCGTGTTAGGAACGCAATTACGTCGGCTCCGCGAAGCCCGCGGAGTTACTGTCGCAGCAGCCGGCCAGGCGATCCAAGGATCCGGCGCCAAGATTAGCCGTATGGAGCTCGGACGGGTCGGCTTCAGAGAGCGCGACGTCATGCAGTTGCTCAGCCTTTACGGTGTAAGCGCCCACCAGGAAAGAGAAGCATTTCTGACCTTGGTCAGACGGGCTAACGTGCCCGGGTGGTGGCAGCAGTACAGCGACATCATCCCGAGTTGGTTTGAAGCCTACCTTGGCCTGGAGCAGGCCAGCTCGATCATTCGCACCTACCAACCCCAGCTTGTACCTGGCCTGCTGCAGACACAAAAGGTCGCTCGCGCCGTCATTGAACTTGGCTACCCACACCAATCAGCCGATGATATCGAGCGCAAGGTTGCGCTGCGGATGACACGTCAAGAAATCCTGACCCAGCCCGACGCGCCACTCCTATGGGCAGTATTCGAGGAGGCATCGCTGTGGCGACTCAATAAAGATTCGACAATGCGTGAACAAATTCAGCATTTAATCGCGATGGCAGAACTCCCTAACGTATCAATCCAAATTATCCCGATTTATTCCGGAGCGCGCGTCGGCGTTGGTGGCCCCTTCACGATTCTGCGATTTCCCCATGCCGACCTACCAGACATCGTCTACCTGGAACAGCTCACTAGCGCTGTCTACCTGGACAAGCACGAGGATGTCGAGCTTTACGTCATGGTCATGAATCGATTGTGCACAGAAGCCGCGACACCCACCCAGACGATTACCCTGCTCAACAACACGCTCAAAAAACTATAGTTGGCACCCGAACCGGCCTTAGGGACGACCACCGACGCTGCGGCCGGTGCAAGTACGGATGCTGGGGGGTCATACTGCCGGAGCATCCGACCACCAGCTAAGAAGTTGATATCCCATGTCCTCGAGTTGTCGAACTGCCGCGGTGACAGCACCGACCTCGACCTGCACGCCGGCTCGAGGTCTGGCCGCACCGGCTGGGCCAGCAACTTGCACTGCACAAATCAAGCTTCGTGTCCCCGCACCGTCGGAGATTGTTGCTGTGGCATTGTCGGGGGTTATGGTGTCGGTGCCGACGATCCGCCGGCGGCGTCTGGGGGCGGCGCTGCGTCGGCTTCGTGAGGGCAGTGGCATGA
>JAJPIR010000325.1 GCA_021324675.1 Actinomycetota bacterium | reverse complement strand
TGCCCCGCCGCCGCAGGTGGCGGGCCTCCGGTGCAAAACGCCTTGGTTTTGCACGAGGCACGCTGGGCGGGGCATGGATGCCCCGATCCAGCGTTTCATACTAGCATGCAGGCCGGGCTTTCCTCGCACGCGCCAACACACGTGGCTCGGCGCAGCGCGCACTGAATTCCGCGAAGGCCTCCGTGGGCCCATTCCAACGTAACTCGTCGGAATGGGTGAACAACCGGGCGTCGGTGCGCAGCGTCGCCAGCTTCTTGAACAGCAAGGCAAGCTCACGCTGCTCCCCCAGGATCTCTGGAGGAAAGTCCTCGATTCTGCCGTGGCGGTTGAGAAGGCTGGCGGCCCCCTTCGGACCGATGCCCGCAATGCCGGGGTAACCGTCCGCGGAGTCCCCGACCAGCGCGAGGTAGTCGGGAATGAGCCCGGGTGTCACACCGAATTTCGCCCGCACCGCGTCGGCGTCCCGGATGGCCTTGGTCTTGCGATCGACCTGGACGATCCGATTCTCACGCACACACTGCGCGAGGTCTTTATCAGGCGTCCAGATGCACACCTGCTCCACGCGGGGATCACCGGCGGCGAGAGTCGCCGCCGAAGCGAGCGCATCGTCCGCTTCCAACTCCTTCATGGGCCACACCGTGACACCCATGGCCGCCAACGCCTCTTCCAACGGATGAAACTGGGCCCACAGAGCCGGATCGATACCATCACCGGTCTTGTAGCCGCTCCACAGCTCATTGCGGAATGACTCGATCACATGGTCGGTGGCCACGCCGATGTGGGTGGCGCCCTGCTCGATCATTTCCAATACCGTATTGAGCACGCCCAGCACCGCGCCACAGGGCCGATCCTTGCCCTTGTTGAAGCGACGCAGGCCGTAGAAGTGCCGGAAGAGCTCGTATGTGCCGTCAACGAGGTGAACAATCATGGCGCCTCTACCGTAGCCTCCGAGGCCTGCTGTCCGGCACGTAGCCTGGCGGCGACCCGCTCGGCATCCGCCATGACTCGCAGAATGTTCTCACCGGCGAGCCTGGCGATGTCTGAGTCACTCCAGCCCCGCTTCATCAGCTCGATCAACAGGGCCGGATAGCGATCCACCCCTTCCAATCCGCGCGGGGTGTCGGTAATGCCGTCAAAATCCGACCCCAGGCCGACGTGATCGACACCGGCGACTTTGCGGATGTGCTCGATGTGGTCGGCCACCTGCTCCAGGGTGGCGACCGGCTTCGGATGCTGCCGTTCCCATTGCTCCAGAGCCGTTTTCGCCCGCTCGGGCTGTCCGATATAGAGGCCGCCATAAGGCGGACTGCTGTAACGGGCCTGCTCGGCGGCCCGGTCCGCCGCCCACTGGTTACTCTCGGCGGATACATAGAACGTCGCGAAATTCACCATCACCACGCCGCCGTTGCGGGCCACCAATGTCAACACATCGTCGGGGACATCCCGCGGATGATCGACCAGCGCCCGTGCGGAGGAATGCGAGAACATGACGGGAGCCGCGCTGGCCGCCAACGCAGCCTTCATGGTCTGCGGCGCAACGTGACTCAGGTCCACCAACATTCCCAGCCGGTTCATTTCGTGCACGACATCTATACCAAAGGGAGTCAAACCATCATGAGCAGGTACATCGGTGGCCGAATCAGCCCAATCCGTGGCGAGCACGTGAGTCAGTGTCATGTAGCGCGCGCCCAGGTCATACATCTGGCGCAGTACCGCCAGCGAATTGTTGATCTGGTTGCCGCCCTCGATGCCCATCATGCAGGCGATCCTGCCCGCGCGGTGAATGCGCCGGACATCGGCGGCGGTGAGCGCCATTTCCAGATCGGCGGGATAGCGCGCCGCCATGCGCTTCACCAGGTCGATCTGCTCGAGGGTGGTCTGGACGGATTCCGGCCCCTTCAGGGTCACGGGCACCCAGACCGACCAGAACTGGCCGCCCACGTGACCCGCACGCAACCGGCCGATATCGGTCATCAACGGTGCGGCATCCGGCGGCGCAGGCAGCCTGGAGGTATCCGACTTCAGATCGATGGCGCTGAGCCGGCTCTTGAAACGGTCGCGAATCTCCCAGGGCAGGTCGTTGTGGCCATCGATGAGCGGTGTCTGTTTGAGCACACGCTCGAGCCGGGCCTGGTAGTCGGTATCGGCTGCCTTGCCGGCGGCCTGGACCACCAGTGGCCAACTGGCGACAGTGGCCGCCAGGGCGGTCGCCGCCACCCAACCCCGGAAACCGCGCTCGAGCACGCTCAACAGGCACATCGCCATGCGGGAACCCCCGAATTGTATGAAGCCCAAGGATAAGGGCCCCGCAGGCCCGAGGTCACCACGGCAGACCCTGCTGGTTGGGGGGGGTGCCCGCAATGACCTCGGGACATGTGCTGGGGTTATGCGCTCATGACCCTTTCGACTAAGGGGTGAGGCCATGGCCAAGGTACGATTAGCCCATGCACAGAGCACAGCACATGAATCTCAAGACCCGGCTGGTGCATTGGTTTGGGGCCAGCCCCTCGCACCCCGATCAGGAAGCGCTTGCGGCCATCAATCCGTCGTTCGAATCTCTGACGGCGTACCAGCGAGTCGAGCGCGCGCTGGAGCTCTTACCCGGCGAGCATGTGATGTCCTCGAGTTTCGGGGCGCAAGCGGCGGTGATGCTGCACCTGGTGAACAGCGTGGCGCCCGGCACCCCGGTGGTACTGATCGACACCGGCTACCTGTTTCCCGAAACTTATCGGTTCATTGATGAGCTCACCGAAAAACTCTCCCTGAACCTCAAGATCTTCCGCTCCGACTCCTCGCCCGCCTGGCAGGAATCTCGCTTCGGCAAGCTCTGGGATCAGGGCATGAGCGGCATCGAGCAATACAACCGGATCAACAAAAAAGAGCCCATGGAGCGGGCACTGAAGGAGCTGGGCGCCTCGACCTGGTTCTCTGGCCTGCGTCGCGTCCAGGCAAAGACGCGCGCCCAGACCGCCCCGATCGAATTCAAGCGCGGGCGATTCAAGGTGCATCCGATTTTTGACTGGACCGACCGCGACGTAGGGCGATACCTGAAGGAAAATGGCCTGCCCTACCATCCCCTGTGGGACAAGGGCTACCTGTCCATCGGTGACTGGCACACCACGCGCTCACTGTCCGAAGTCGACAGTGTAGAAGAGCTGCGCTTCTTCGGCTTGAAGCGCGAGTGCGGCCTGCATGAGGATTGATCCTTCACCCTCGGTGTAGGATCCAGTTACTTCCCGACCAGCATCCGCTCGCTCACCACGGCCAACATGATCGCAATCAGCGTGTTGGTCAGGGCGGGCGGCAGCCGGATAGCCGCTCGCGAAGCGAGCAACACTCCGGGTATCGAGCCGATCAGGAGCAGCGCCAGCAGACTCGGATCAACATGCCCGAGCATGGCATGGCCCGCGGCGGCCACGACCGTCACGGGTAGCGCATGCGCGATGTCTGTCGCGACCAGTCGGTCACCCGTCAGTCGCAGCGGATAGAGCGCCAGCAACGCCACCACACCCAACGCGCCGGCGCCGACTGAAGTCAGGGTGACGCCGAAACCCAGCAAGACACCGGTAGCGACAGTCAACACCGTGGTCCAGCGCTCGGCGCGCTTCAGCCAGACCGAGGTGAGTCTCAATCCCAACAGGCGCAGCGGGTTCTGCAGTAACAGTGCCGCGGCCGCAATGGCCAGAATCACCGCCAGACTGTGCGAGATGGCCGCGTCGACCACCCCCGGCGTGCGCCGCGTCAGCCAGAACCACAGCACAATGACGGCCGCGGCCGGAATGCTGCCAAGCGCCAGGCGGGTGACAATGCGCCAGTCCACCCGCCGGCTGTAGCCAAAGGACGCCGTGGCGACGAGTTTCGTCGTTGCCGCAAACACCAGGTCGGTGCCCACCGCCATCACGGGCGACTGCCCGAACAACAACACCAGGATGGGCGTCATGAGTGAGCCCCCGCCCACTCCGGTCAACCCGATCATGGCACCGACAAAAAGGCCCGCAAGGATGTACAGCAGCGATTCGACCACGGTGGCGTAGTCTACGCTGCCCGCGCGCCTGACTTACGACGCCTCTATCGAATGGCTTAGATCAAATTCCCATATTGTTATGCCCGGTAGCCGCAAGCTCACGGGGACTGGGCGGAGCGCGGCTCGTGGCAATCACCAATGGCCGCCACATCGAGGCACTCACCGTCCTCGATCTGCACTGTGACGTGCTCCACTCCGAAGCGGCGCCGCAGGGTACCGGTGACATTTTCCAACACCACTTTCCGGTCGGCGCCGTCATCACAATCCGCGTGCAAGGTGACTATCGGTGACTCCCCTGTCAATGACCAGGCATGGATGTGATGGATGCTTTTCACATTCGGCAAACCGGCGAGCTCGCGCTCGACCGCGGCCGCATCGAACCCGCGCGGAGTTCCTTCCAACAACACCTGGGCCGAATCCCGGGTCAACTGCCAGCCGGTGCGGAAGATCAGCGCGGACACAGCCAATGACAACAGCGGATCGGCCGGATACCAGTGGAAGTAGAGAATCAGCGCTGCGCCGATCATGGCCGCCACCGAGCCGAGCAGATCGCTCAAAACATGCAACCGCGCACCGCGCTCATTCAGCGAGTTGCCGCCGGACAACACGATGAAGGCCCCGAGGTTAGCCAGGCCGCCGGCGAATGCCACACCCAGCATCAATCCACCGTCGACTTCGGGCACTGACACCAGGCGCCGGGTGGCCTCGATCACCACACCGACGGTAATGCCGATCAGCAGCAACCCGTTGGTATAAGCGGCGAGCGGCTGGTAGCGGCGATGGCCATACGTGCGATCCGGCCGAGCGGGTCGCCGGCTGACACGGATCGCCAGCACCGCCAGCACCAGCGAGCCGCAGTCTGCCAGCATGTGCGCGGCTTCGGCGAGCAAAGCAATGGAATGCGACAGCAGTCCTCCAGCGGCCTCCAGCACCGTGAAGCTCGCCAGGATCACCAAAGCCCACCAGAGGCGGCGCTCACTCGCGTTTTGCAAATGATGGTGATGATGGCCGGCGTGGTCATCATGGCCCGCGTGATCGTGTCCCGAGTCAGGGTCCCTGGAGTGATCATGGCCGTGATGGTCATGCTCGTCATGGTGATGATCGTGATCATGCTCATGCTCATGATCACGGCCGTGCTCGTGGCCGCCGCTCATAGTGCCGCTGAAGTTCCGCAAAAGCCCCAGGCTCAGAGCAACAAATATAGCATGACCCTGTGCGAGCGCCGCCCAGGCGGCGGTCAGGCACAAAGCGTGCGAGCCTGAGCTGAACGACTCATAGGAACCGCAGCACGCTATGTCGCACGTGGGAGGTCCCGGTCGCGCACGCGCGCCATCGGGTGCTTTGGCGCGCCTCAGTGCCCTGGGCATTGTCTTTGGTGATCTGGGCACCAGCCCGCTCTACACCCTGCAGACTGTCGTACAGGCGGCAGGCGGACCGTTTACACCTGAATTGGGCTTAGGGGTCCTGTCCCTGATCATTTGGACCCTGATTGTCACCATATCGGTGAAATACTGCGTCTTCGTGATGCGCGCCGACAACCAGGGCGAAGGTGGGGTTTTCGCGCTCATGTCCCTGGTGGGTGCCGATGGCTTCTCCTCCGGGGCCAGACTCCTGACCGTGATGGGGTTGTTGGGCGCCGCACTCATCTATGGCGACGGTGTGATCACCCCCGCCATCTCGGTACTGAGCGCCGTCGAGGGAGTCAACGTCGTGACCCGGTCGTTGCAGCCTTTTGTCATGCCCTTCGCGGTGGCCATCCTGATCGTGTTGTTCGGAACGCAACGCTTCGGTACGGAGAAAATCGGCCGGGCCTTCGGGCCTGTCATGTTGTTGTGGTTCGTGGTGATCGCGCTCCTCGGGCTGCGCGAGATCCTGTTACATCCCGCGGTGCTGGAGGCGATCGATCCGCGCCACGCCATCCGGTTCATGCTGCGGCATTCCGGTGTGGCGGGTTTGTTGGTCCTCGGCGGTGTTTTTCTGTGCATCACCGGCGGCGAGGCGCTGTATGCGGACATGGGGCACTTCGGCAAAAGCCCCATCCGGCACAGTTGGTATTGGATCGTCCTGCCGGCATTGCTGCTCAATTATGCCGGCCAGACCAGCCTGCTCGTGGAAAAGGGCCACGACGTGGCCAATCCCTTCTTCGAGCTGGCGCCCCATTGGGCGATCTGGCCCCTGGTCGTGTTGGCCACCCTGGCCACCATCATAGCCAGCCAGGCCATTGTCACCGGCTCTTTCTCCATGACCCGCCAGGCCACTCAGTTGGGTTGGCTGCCCGGCATGACCATCAGGCAGACTTCGGACGAGATCTACGGCCAGATCTATGTGCCGGCAGTCAACTGGCTGATGATGATCGCCACCCTCGGCACCACCATCGCTTTCGGCTCGTCCGACCGGCTCGCCGGCGCTTATGGAACCGCGGTTTCGACCACCATGCTGCTCACCACCCTGCTGTTGTTCGAGGCCATGCGCAACACCTGGCACTGGCCGACCGCGGTCGCCTTGCTGGTGGGCGGCATCTTCCTCGGGGTTGACGTCAGCTTTTTCACGGCCAACCTGTTGAAAATCGCGGACGGCGGCTGGTTGCCCCTGGGGATTGCCCTGGTGTTGTTTTTGATCATGCTCACGTGGCGCACTGGAGTCGAAGGCATTCGCAACAGCTTACCGCTCCCCCGCGATGCCGCGGACCAGTTCCTGCGGGATGTGAGGAACGGAGTCATTCCGCGCGTGTCCGGTACGACCGTTTTTCTAACACGCGGCCGTCAGAAAGTGTCGCGCTTCATTTTCGATTACGCCCGCTTTACCGGCTCATTGCCGCGCAATGTGATTGCCCTCAGTGTCACGTTCGAGAGCATTCCCCGGGTGCCCAAGCCGCGCTGTCACGTCGTCGAACAGGTCGAGGACCGCTTCTGGCACCTGGCGGCCCGATTCGGCTTTTTCGAAATTCCAGACCTGCGCAGGGCACTGAGCGAGGCCAGGGGATTGACTGCGGACGTGAACCTCGAGGAAGTTACCTTCATCGGCACCCGCGACCTGGTGATTTACAAGAAGGGCAGCCCGCTGCTCAAGCGCTGGCGCGTGGGCCTGTTCGCCTTTCTCTATCGTAACGCGGCCCGCGCCATCGATCGCTTCAGTCTGCCGCCGAAGCAGGTGATCGAGATCGCTCGTGAGATTGAGCTTTAATTTGAAACGCTGGATCGGGCCGATGCGCGGGCAATCGCCCGCTCACAACCCGGGGTTGACCCTCGCGGGTCAACCCGTGCGACGCATGCGTCGCACCCATGCCCGGCCCAGCGTGCCTCGTGCA
>JAJPIR010000320.1 GCA_021324675.1 Actinomycetota bacterium | reverse complement strand
TTCGGGTCATGATGCTGGCGCCGTTCCTGATTGCCTTGTCGGGTTGGCTCGCACGCGAGGGCACGTCGGATGCGCAGGAGCAGACGGCAGCCCAAGGGACAGTCGCCGGCGGCCGTAAGTTCACCATTCCGTGGTTCGCATTCGCCTTCATTGGCGTGGTCGTGTTCAACTCACTGGCCCTGCTGCCGCATCCGGTGGTGGCCACCGCAATCGACGTAGACACTTTTCTGCTGGCCATGGCCATGGGCTCTCTGGGCCTGACCACGCACCTGTCGGCGATCCGCCGGGCCGGCATGAAGCCCCTGATGTTGGGCAGCCTGTTGTTTGTGTGGCTGGTCGGTGGCGGTGCCCTCATCAACGCCCTGGTAGAGCACTGGATGCATTGAGGGCATCGAGGGCATGATCTCGATCCGTACCCGGATCGAGGGGATGCTCGCTTGCGGTGGAACGTCTCATGAGCCCGATTGCGGTCATCGGGTGGGCGGTGTTTGCGTACGCCCTCTTGCGGGGGCTGCGCTACCTGTTTGTCGTCCGTGTGTTTCTGACGTGCGCTCATCGCGAGGCGCAGGGGACCCGGATCACCCCGCAACAACTCGAGCCGGGCCAACTCGAGCTGTTGACCTTGCTCGATGAGCCGTTGGCAGCGGCTGGCTTCCGCCACCTGGGCTATTTGCAAACCACGCCGGTGGTGACCTATGCCGGCAAGCCGCTGCCGTGCAGTGTCTTTGTCAATGATGTCATACCGGCTTACGCCTTCGTGCGACCCCGTGTCTCACCCGCCGCCGGAGCCGTCGCCGATCTGCAAATCCAGACGACGCTCGAGTCCGGGATCAGCGTCGCGACGTTCAACAGCCCAACCTCGCTGGCTTTCATGCCGCCGGACGTGCGGCCTGTCGCGGACCCGGCCAGATCGATTCCGGACCTGGTCGAACTGCATCAGTACCACCTGGCCTATGCGTCCACCGACAGTAATCCGGTCGAGCATACCGGCCTCGACGATGCGCTCGAGAGGCTGCTGGCGAGCCTGGGCGGACTGCGCACGCATTTCCGTGAGCGTCGCTGGACAGTCGCAACTGCCGACAGCTCGCTGGATCGCTACACGTTGTGGGGTGCATGCGTGCTGACCCGCAAGTCATTTCTTGCGATCGGTGCACGCGGGAGACGTACGAAGAGTCAGGGCGTGCCGCAGACGATTTCATCCGAAAAGGACCGGCGGCTGTTGGTCGAGGCGGATCTGCTCGCCGTGCTGTCGATGGCCGAGCATCCCGAGACCGCCCCCGGCACACCCTGGCCTCTCATGACCGTGATCGCCGCGACCGCGCTGCTTTCCTGGGTGGCGATGGACTGGGTCTGGAATGCCTACGTGGCCACGTTGGTCCTGGCGGCTGTGGCGTTTCACGAAGGGGGACATGCGCTGGCCATGCGCCTGTTTGGATATCGCGACGTGCATGTTTTCTTTGTCCCGATGCTCGGGGCGATGACGGTCGGCCGATCGGTGACCGCCTCCGTTCGGGACCGGCTGGCGATGCTCCTGGCGGGCCCAACTCCGGGGTTGTGGCTGGGGCTGTTGCTGGCGGCAATCGACCAGGCCTGGTTCCCGAGCTTTTGGTTGCGAGCGGCGGCGCGGGTGTTGTTGATTCTGAATGGACTGAACCTGTTACCGTTTACGCCGCTCGACGGCGGACGGGCCCTGGAGCTGTTGGGTCGGCCTGAAAGTGTCTGGCGGTTGGTGGTGCACGCCGCGAGTGCCGTGGGTCTCGTCACTTTAGCTGTGATTACCCACGATCCGGTGCTCATCGCCATCGGTGTGTTCTGGACGGCGTTATTTCCCCGGCAATGGCAGTCATGGCAACTGCGTCGGCTGGTTGCGGGCCGGATCACCCATAGAACGGATTTTCGTGAGGTCGCACGGGCGACGCTCGAAACCCTCGCCAGCCAGCCGCGCTACGCCGCCTGGCGAGCTGCCAATCGGCAAGCGACCGCACGAGTGCTCGGTCGCGAGTTTTCCGAAGCAGCCGCCACCTCCGCCGATCGCGCCTGGGGCGTGATCGCCTACGCGTCGGCGTGGATACCCGTTGGGGCCTGGTTTCTGCTCAATCCGCCGGCTCTTTGAGCTTCCGTGCCAGGTATTGCGCGGTAGCCTCATCAGCGCGCAGCCACGATTCATGGCGCAGAAAGCCGTGTATCTCGTTGGGGAGCGACGTGCTCGACCATGAAGTTGCCCGGTGTCAGCAGGGTGGGGGTGTTACCTCCGGCCGCGGCGACGGAGTACAGGTGCGGCCAGTCATCGAGATAAGCGAGGAAGACCAACCGGTCTGCGGTACCCCAATGCAGATTCGCTTCGCCCTCGACCTCTGGATACGAGCCGGCAGTGTGTTGGGACTTTGCCATACCACGTGTCCGGTGGCATCGTCGGCGTCAGCGACCCAGATCGCCCAGGGGTGCGGTGTTTGTTTCAATATCGGCTCGGGAGGGCCGCCTGCGCCGGGCTGGCGCACGAAGGCGATGCGCTGACCCTCGGTGTATCGCCTTCGGCGAGTTTCACCGGCTCGCCTCCGGTGAGTGGCACCGTCCACAGGGTGACCAGCGGTTGCGCCGGCGAGCCGCTCGGATCGGGCGCCAGGTTGCCCTCTGCCGGCCAGTCCGCGTCGTGATCGACGCCAGTGGACGGGACCGCATGGTGCCAGTGTATCCCAGGCATTCCCGGCCGGGACAGCCGCTCAGCCTGCGCCCCGTCCCGCTCGCCCCAAGGTCGTGGCGGCTCTGGCGCGCGGGCAGGAAGCTGGCCCCATCGACCAAACAGGTGATGGGAGCCACCATGAGCACACAGACCTTAGCCCGAGGAACCCTGGGAGAGCGCCGCTACGATCTCGACTGGGTGCGCATCGGCGCCTTCATGTTGCTGATTTTCTTTCACGTGGGGATGTACTACGTAACATGGGATTGGCACGTGAAGAGCCCTTATGCGTCCGCCACCATCGAGCCGCTGATGTTGTTGTCACATCCGTGGCGCCTGACCTTGCTGTTTCTGATTTCGGGTGTTGCAACGGGCTACCTGCTCGACGCCCAAGGCACACGCGGCTTTCTGGGGCAGCGCTCGGTACGCCTGCTGGTGCCCCTGCTGTTTGGCATGGCGGTCATCGTGCCGCCGCAATCCTATCTCCAGGTGGTCGAGAAGCTCCGCTACGCCGGCAGCTATCTCGATTTTCTGAGGCTTTATTTCACCGGTTACCACGGCTTTTGCCAGCCGTCCGGCTGCCTGGCGCTGCCGACCTGGAATCATCTCTGGTTCGTCGCCTACCTGTGGGTCTACACGGTGCTGTTGCACTTCGGGATTCGCCTGATGCCCGGCCTTCCCACGGCCCTGCGCAGCTTCGTAGAGCTACGGTTGGCGGGAGTGGGTGTGTTGGTATGGCCCGCGCTGTATTTCGTGGTTGCCCGGGTGTTGCTGGCAGCGCGTTTCCCGACCACCTATGCCGTGGTGGGCGACTGGTATAGCCACGCGCAGTATGGCGCAGTCTTCCTCCTTGGGTTTTCTCTTGCGGGAACCCGGGCGCCGTGGCTCACACTGGAGCGGGCTCGCTGGGGAGCACTCGGTGTCGCCGTTCTGGCGTGGGCATACCTGTGCGCTTACCTGGGCACGTATGAGCATTCACCGGAGGTGCCGCCACACGCTTTGTTGATGACCGCGCGCTTCGCCTACGGTCTGGAGCAATGGGCGGCCATTGTGGCGGTCCTGGGCTTCGCACGCCGCCACCTCGTTCACGACAGCCCCGCCCGTCGCTACCTGACAGCGGCTGTATTTCCGGTTTATATCCTCCATCAGACGGTGATCGTCGTCTGCGCTCATTCGCTGCAGCCCGCTAATCTGAATCCGGGCGTGGAAGGGCCGCTCCTGGTTCTGGTCACCGCCGCGGTGAGTTTCCTGGGGTTCGAGCTGATCCGGCGCATACGGTGGCTGCGCCCCCTGTTCGGTCTGGCTGTTGAGTCTGAACCCAAAGCTCCGGCCCCCCGCAAGGCGCGTCCTCTGGCCGCGACATGGGTTCCCCAGGACATCAATTAGCGTAGGATTTACCGCCATGACACTGAAAACGCGCACATTCTGGATTTTGTACGCGCTGGCCATGCTGTTGTTTGGCCTGTACCTCGGGCTGAATAATTTCATTGACCTCAGAGACGTGCACAGCATCGCCCACTGGGAGCCTTTCGTGTGGGAGACCACCAGTGTTTATGTGATCGCGCTTCTGATCCCCTGCATTCTCGCGCTCGAGAGCCGCTACCGTCTGAATGCCCGGCCCCGGGGTCGCATCGTCCTGGTGCATCTGCTCGGGGCCGTGGTGTTCTCGGCAGTGCATTCCAGCGCCATGGTGTTGTTGAGGAAGCTGATCTATGGCTTCGTCGGTCAGACTTATCAGTTTGGCAACCCTTTCGTGAGGGGCTTTTACGAGTTGCAGAAGGACCTGCTCACTTACGCCGTGGTGCTGATGATCATATTCGCGGTGCGCGAGTTCACGATCCGCCGGGCGGGAGAGCTGCGCGCCGCGGAGCTTGCGACGCAGCTCAGCGAAGCGCGCTTGCACTATCTGACTACCCAGATCGAGCCCCATTTTCTGTTCAATTCCCTGAACGCCATTTCGAACCGGATGCACGAGGACGTGGCCGCCGCCGATCGCATGATCAGCCAGCTCGGGGACCTGTTGCGGGCCGCCTATGAGACCGATCGGCAGGTGCTGGTTCCCCTGGAGCGCGAGTTGGGCTGGCTGCGCGGCTATACCGCCATGATGGCGGAGCGTTTCCGGGGACAACTCTCGTTCCAGATCGATGTCGAGCCGGGTTTGGAGCGTGCCCAGGTCCCGCGCTTGCTGCTGCAGCCGCTGGTCGAGAATGCCGTGCGGCACGGATTGCGGGAGGGGTGCGGCCTGTTACAGGTGGATGTCCGCCGCAAGGGGCAGCGCCTGCAGTACACCGTGAGTGATGATGGCGCCGGCCTTCCCCAAACCCCGGTCGCGCCGGGCACCGGGCTTTCCAACATTTCGCGGCGGCTCGAGCTGCTGTTTCCGGGCGATTACACTTTTGACCTGTCCGCACGCCAGCCGCGGGGTGCGGTCGTTACAGTCAACTTTCCGGTAGCCGCATGACTTATTCTGTCGTGGTGATCGAGGACGAGCCGCCGGCACGGGCCAAGCTCGGGCGTTTTCTGTCAGAGTTGAATGACTTCCGGGTGGTCTCGGAGGCTGCGACCGTGGAGGCGGGTATTGCCGCGGTAGCCTCGGCTGTCCCCGATGTCATCTACCTCGACATCCAACTCGGAACGCGCAGTGGCTTCGATGTCATCGACGGTCTGCGCGAGATTGCCTCGCCCCTGGTGGTGTTTACCACGGCGTACTCCGAGTACGCCGTGCGTGCCTTCGAGGTTCAGGCCCTGGATTACCTGCTGAAACCCTTCGATCGAGAGCGCTTTTTGCGCAGCATCGAGCGGGTGCGGGCCGCACTCGCGGAGCCGGATCGCAGCGACCTGGAGGAGCGGATGCGGCGCCTGTTAGCCGGGATGCCGGGCCGGCCGGCGCTGGCACGCCAGATCCTGGTGCGTGAGACGGAGCGGGCGTTCTTCCTTGCGGTCGATGACATTCAACGCATCTCGGCGGCGGGTAACTATGTCGAGGTTTACGCGGACGGCAAAATTCACCTGGTCCGCGACTCGCTCACCAGCTTTATCAACCAGCTGGATCCGGCGGAGTTTCTGCGCGTGCATCGCTCGCACGTGGTGCGTGTGAGTTTCATCGCCGAGCTGCGTCCCATGTTCCACGGCGACTATGAGTTGGTCCTGCGCGACGGCCAGACCCTGGCCCTGAGCCGGCGTTACAAAGCGCTGTTGCCCGCGGCGATCCGCGACAGGCTCTAATTTGAAACGCTGGATCGGGGCATCCATGCCCCGCCCAGCGTGCCTCGTGCAAAAACCAAAGCGTTTTTGCACAGGAGGCCCGCCACCTGCGGCGGCGGGGCA